>NZ_BAABHS010000016.1:0-224361 GCF_039542225.1 Yinghuangia aomiensis
AGCGCCGCTCGGACGTGTAGCCGAGCAGCGCCGACATGACCGCCAGTGTGAGGAGTTCGGCGTCACTGAGCGTGGGTGCGATCCCGACTCTCGGGCGCGGCGGCGCCAGTTCCGGCGAAGCCTTCAGTGTGTCGTCGATCCGGGCATAGAGTGCAGTCGCGAGGGTGTCCATGTCTTGCGTCACAACACGACTTTGGGCGCCCTCGCTCCATGTCCGCAGGCAAACCCTTGGACTCATTCATCTAGTAGTCGTCGGTCGGGGCGAACAGGCCGGCGAACTCCAGTGCTCCGTTGCGGACCCGCCCGTAGTGCAGCCAGTCGCCCTTGAACAGCTGGTGGTCGTACGGTCCGCCCGCGATGTGCGTGTTCGGCCCGCCGGTGACCGCGGGCATGAACCGGATGCGCTCCAGGCCTTCCTTGACGCCCGGCCCGGTCAGGACGGTCGCCCGGTGCAGGGCTTCGGCGACGGCGGCGGCCATGTCGTAGGCGAGGCCGGGGATGGCGTTCGGCCACATCCACGGGTCCTCACCGTAGCGGGCCACGAAGCGTTCGTGGAAGCGGTGCATGCGCGGGTTCTCCGGGCACCACTGATCGATGCCCACCCAGCCTTCCAACTGCTCGAAGCCCCAGATGTACTGCATGAACGCGGTCGTCATGATGCGCGGCGGATCCCACGCGAGCTTCTCCAGCGCGGCGCGGACGGCGCCGGAGACGACGAGGCCGCCGTAGCCGAGCCAGGCCAGCGCGTCGGCGTCGGCGGCGCGCAGCACGGCGAGTTTGTCGGCGAGGGCGTCCGCGGTGGTGCCCGAGTCGACGGTTTCCACGGCGGCCACGGAGACGCCGAGGCGGCGGCATTCCTGGCGGAAGAAGCGGAAGTACTCCTCGCCGATCGGCGACCACGGCGCGAGCACCGCGACCCGCCGGTGGCCCTGGCGTTTCAGCCAGTTGACCATCAGCGCCGGGTCGCCGCCGACGTCGCCGTTGCCCATCCGGAAGCAGTATTCGCCGTGGAACGCGTCCGTCCCCGCCATGCTGATCAGCGGGACGTGCAGCGCGTTGGCGTGCTCGGCGAGCGCCATCGCCGAGTCGGTGTAGTTCGCGCCGGCGACCGCGAGGCAGCCCGCGTCGACGAGCCTGCGGAACGCGTCGACCCCGCCTTTCGCGGTGCCCTGCGGCAGGCCGGCGTCGTCTTCGAACAGGAACTCGTACCGGCGGTCCAGCACGCCGCGTTCGACGGCTTCGTCGAACGCCATGGTGATCTCGCGTTCGAACCGCTGCCATTCCATGCCGAGCCAACCGATCCGCACAGGTGCCAGCCGCAGCCAGCGGTCCTCGATCGATGTCACGGATACGCCCCCTTGCCGGGTTCGTCTGTCTTGCCGGTGACTGTCGGAATGCTCTGGGGCCGTCTCGGTGAGCGCATATTCGCTCTCCCGAAATGTCGAAATGCTAGCGAGCGAGCTGTAATCCTAGCGATGTCGTTTTGCGGGCTGTCAAGCATCCGCACGGATCCCACGGCCATTGCTCCTTGGTGCGTTCTTCGGTACGCATGATCGGGCTGCCCGATCCGCGGTGCGTCCGCGCTCGTGTCCCGGAGGTCCGCCGCGTGAAGTTCTGGGTCCCCCTCATCTGCCTGCCCACCGAGCAGTACCCGCCCCTCGCCCGCGCCGCCGAACGGCTCGGCTACGAAGGGGTCCTGGTCGCCGACCACCTCGCGATTCCGGAAGCGTTCGGGTCCGTCCACCCGTCGGGGGAGAACCCGTTCACCCACGAGACGGAGTTCCCCGACGCGGTCGCCGTCATCGCGTCACTGGCCGCGGTCACCACCCGGCTGCGCTTCATGACCTACGCCTACGTCCTGCCGCTCCGCGACCCGTTCACCGTCGCCAAGCAGTTCGGCACGCTCTCCGTGCTGTCCGGCGGCCGGGTCGCGCTCGGCGCCGCCGTCGGCTGGCTCGCCGAGGAATTCGCCACCGTGGGCGCGGATTTCCGCACCCGTGGCGCCCGCACCGACGAGATCCTCGCCGTCGCCACCGACTTCTGGGCCGACGGCCGCGCCGAACACCACGGACGCTTCCACGACTTCGGCCCCGCCGGCATGTTCCCCGCGCCCGCGGCGCCGCTGCCCGTGCTGATCGCCGGGAAGAGCGACAAAGCCCTCGAGCGCGCGGCCCGGCACGACGGCTGGCTCGGCATGAACTACGGCTTCGACGAGATCGAAGAACGCGTGGCCCGCCTCGCCGACCTCCGCAAGGCGGCCGGCGACAGCCGCCCCGACTTCGAGGTCTTCGCCATCGCCAACGCGATGCCGGAACCCGCCACCTACACACGCCTCGCCGAGCTCGGCGTCACCGCCACCGCCGCCATGCCCTGGCTGGTCGGCGACCCCACCACCGCATCGGTCGACGCCAAGATCGCCGCACTCGAAGCGTTCGCCGCGACCCACCTGTGACCGACGCCCCGGGAGGAACCGTGCCCACCGCCGAGCCCGCCGCACCCCGCCTCGCACACCCGGTCGTCGACGCCGACGGCCACATCGTCGAAGCGCTGCCCGTCCTCACCGACGTCATCCGCAAAGTCGCCGGCGACCACGCCGCCGACCACTTCCTCGGCTCGTCCGCCACCTACGCCTCCCGCAGCGGCACCGACCGGCTCACCGCCCTGACCGGCGACCAACGCCGTCTCGGGGCGTGGATCGCGCCGTGGTGGTCGCTGCCCGGCGACACCCTCGACCGCGCCACCGCGTTCCTGCCCGGACTGCTGTACGACCGCATGGACGCCATCGGGCTCGACTTCACCGTGCTCTACCCGAGCGTCGGCCTGGTCGCCGCCGGGCATCCCGACGCGGGCATCCGCACCGGAGCGTGCCGCGGGATCAACACGTACCTCGCCGACCTCACCGCGGGCCTCGGCGACCGGATGACCGCGGCCGCCGTCATCCCCACCCACACGCCCGACGAAGCGCTCGCCGAACTCGACCACGCCGTCGGGACGCTGGGCTTCAAGGCCGTACTCCTCAACAACGTCGTCGCCCGCACGGAACCGCAGCCCTGGTACGACGTGCTCGCGCTCGACAGCCTTCACGACTACGACCCCGTCTGGCAGCGCTGCACCGACCTCGGCGTCGCCGTCGCCGTCCACGCCCCCACCATGGGCATCGGCCTGCGCGGCTCCTCGACCCGCTACGCCTACAACCACATCGGCACCTTCGCCGCCGGCGGGGAAGCCTTCGCCAAAGCCCTGGTGTTCGGCGGCGTCGCGCACCGCTTCCCGCGCCTGAACTTCGCCTTCCTGGAAGGCGGCGCCACCTGGGGCGTCCAACTCGCCGCCGACCTCGCCGGACACTTCGACAAACGCGGCGGCCCGAACATCGCCGGGCTCGACCCGGCCCGTATCGACCCCGACCTGTGGGCCGACCTGTTCGCCCGGCACGGCGGCCCGTCCCTCGCCGAACCCGGCCTCGCCGCGGCGCTGCGCGGCCAGGCCGACAACCCGCCGCCCGAACTGGACGACTTCCGCGACTCCGGAATCCGGGAAGCCGCCGACATCGCCCGGCTCTTCGACGGCTTCTACTTCGGCTGCGAAGCCGACGACCCGCTCGTCGCCTGGGCCTACGACAACCCCCTCGGCGTCACCCTCAAACCCGTCCTCGGCTCGGACATCGGCCACTGGGACGTTACCGACATGCGCCACGTCGTCCACGAGGCCTACGAACTCGTCGAACGCGGACACCTGACCGCGGACCGCTTCCGGGCCTTCACCTGCGACGACCCGATCCGACTGCACGGGCGCATGAACCCGGAGTTCTTCGTGGGGACACCGGTGGCGGAGTATGCGGCCGGGTTGCTGGCCGACGGTTAGTTCGTCGCTCCGGCGGTCCGGTGGTTCGGTGGTCCGTTGCTCTGTTGGTCCATTGGCCCGCGGTCAGTTCGGTTGGCCGATCGGCCGGACGACCAGGGTGTTCACGTCCACGCCCGCGGGCTGGCCGATCGCCCACACGATCGCGTCCACGAGCCGGTCGGCGCCGATCATCGGACCTGCCGCCGCCGCGCCGCCCGGGCGCTCGTCCCAGAACGGGGTGAGCACCCGGCCGGGCGCGATCAGCGTCGTGCCGATGCCGTACCCGGTCACCAGCATCCGCACGTTCTCGGCAAGACCGGTCACCGCGAACTTCGTCATCGAATAGAGGTTCCCCGGCGTGTTCTTGAACCCGGCGACGCTGCCGACCAGCACGATCCGGCCCTGCGACTCCTTGAGCGCCGGGAGCGCCGCGCGCACCAGCAGCGCCGGGCCCAGCACGTTGGTCAGGACCATGTCCCGCCACTCCTCCGGGTCACCCGTCTCGACGTCGCCGCCGGTCGCGTAGCCCGCGTTCGCGATCGCGTAGTCGAGCCGTCCGAACACCCGCACGGTCTCCTCGACCGCCGCCGACACCTCGCCCCAGTCGCCCGCGTCCCCCGCGAACGTCAGCAGCGCGTCGGGCGCACCCAACTCGCGGGCCTCGTCGGCCAATGCGGCCAGCTTCTCCGCGCTGCGCCCGGTCGCCGCGACCCGGTGCCCGGCGGCGAGCAGCCGACGCACGGTCTCCGCGCCGATGCCGCTCGACCCGCCGGTGACGAAGGTGACCGGGGCCGTCCCCGCGCGGGCGGAGTCGGCGGACGCGTCGTCGTGGTGTGCCGTGGTCATGTGCTCCCCGAGTCCTGGTGGTCCGGTGCCGTGGTCCGGCGTCGCCGGGCGACGCCGGGGATGATCTCCCGACGCTAGATCGTCCAGGGCGGGGGAGTCCACGCCATTCCGCGGGCGCGGCGCTTCGCGGCCGCGGCGCCCGCTGCCCGGCTTACGCCCAAGGGCCGACCGTGCGGAAGGCGAACGGGCTGGCGCCCGCCGGGACCCGGTCCAGGGGCTCGCTGATCTCCTCGAACGTGGGCGCGCCGATCTCGTGCGCCGTCTTGGCGAGTTGCCCGGTGTCGAGGCCGTAGACGGCGGCCGCGGTGCCGCCGAGCATGGCGCGGACCGCGGCCTCGTCGAGCCCGGCGAACGTGTTGCGGATCGAGAGCTTGCCGTGCGCGACCGGTTCGCCGTACTGGTACGTGCCCTCCATGTGCGGGTAGTCCGACCCCCACATCACCCGGTCGGCGTACCCGTCGCGCACCGCGCCCACCGCCTCGGAACGGGAGAGGAAACTCGCGCCGATGTACACGTTGCGCCGCATGTAGTGGCTCGGCAGCTCCGGCACCTGCGCGGCCAGGGCGCGGTTGCCGCGGGTGGCGGACATGTGCACGGTGTCGAGTTCGGTGGCGGTGTACGGCCACCACTCGCCCGGCTGCTCGGTCAGCACCAGCGCCAGGTCCGGGTGCCGCTCGAACACCCCGGAGAAGACGAGGTGGTGCAGCGCGCGGCGGCTGTACCAGCCCCCGGACTCGATCTGCTGCAGGGCACCCAGCTCGGGACCGGCGAACAGCGTCGGATCGCCCGCCCCCGAATGCGTCGTCAACGGCATCCGCAACTCGGCGGCGGCCGCCCAGAACGGCTCCCACGACCGGTCGTTGTAATGCCGCAGCCACGGCCGCGGAGCCGGGAAGTTGACCCCGCCGAGGCCGTCCTCGCGGGCCCGGCGCAGCTCGGCGGTCGCGGCGTCGATGTCCCACATCGGCAGGTGCGCGAGCCCGACGTGCCGGTGCGGGGCATCGCGGCACACGTCGGCCAGCCACCGGTTGTAGATCCGGATGCCTTCCGCGGCCAGTTCGGGATTGTCGTTGGCGCCCAGCATCGACGTCTGGAACGGCACCGGCTGGTCGTTCTGGCTGCCGTGGAAGATCACTTCGGCGGCGACGCCTTCGCCGTCGAGATCCCGGCGGCGGGCGGCCGGATCGTGGTGCCCGTCGGTGAGCCGGTTGCGCCATGGACCGGCCGGGTCGATCTCCTCGCTGCGTTCGAGATAGCGCCCGCGCGACCGGTTCGGGTCGGCCACATAGGCGTCGAATGCGTCGAGGAGACCGGCGGGGCAGTAGGGGCGGAGGTCTTCGACGAGCCGGGGACCGATGTGGCAGTCGGCGGAGACGATGGGGACGGGGGCACCGACGGGCGTGCCGGGTGCTGCCGTCGTGCCGGGCGCTGCGGTGGCCGGGCCGGTGGTCATACGGATCTCCTTAGCAGCGGGGGGTGCTGGGCCTTGCTCGGTGTGCGTGGTGCCGGTTACGCGGATCCGGGTGCGGGCCGGTCCCCGGCGAGGGTGTCGAGGGCGCGGCGGACCATCGCGGGCAGGTCGCCGCGGGCGCCGTCGGCCGCCCACCGCTCGGCGACGTCGTCGAGCACGGCGACGACGGCGGTGGCGAGTACGCGGGCATCGTCGTCCGGCATCCGGGCGTGCTCGGCGATCGCGCCGGCGATGCCGTCCCGCCACCGGCCGAGCAGCCCGGCGGCCCGGCCGCGGAGCACCGCGGACCCGGCGAGCGCGCTGCGCGCGAGGGCCAGCCGACGGCGCGTCTCCGCATCCAACGGCGCCTGCGCCGCCAGCGCGGCCGCGATCGCCTTCAGCGGTGCCTCCCCGGCGGGCCGCGCCGCGATGGCGGCGCGCAGTGCCGGGATCCGGACGTCCTGCTCGGGAAACAGCAGCCCTTCCTTCGCCGGGAAGTACCGCGCCACGGTCGCGGACGACACCCCGGCCCGCGCGGCGATGTCCGGGACGGTCGTCGCGTCGTACCCGTCCTCGGCGAAGAGCGTCAGCGCGGCATCGACGATCGCCGCGCGCACCTGGAGCTTCTTGCGATCCCGCAGGCCCAAGGGAGCGGCGGGATCGAGGACTTCGGGGAGGGAGGGGAGGGGGAGCACACAGGAAATGATGGTCGACTATCAATTGAGAGTCAACCATCATAATTTCGGGACGCGGTGGGATGCGGTGGGGCGCGGCGCTTGGCTCGCCGAGGTTCGGCATTCCCCGACCGGGCCGCCCGCGACGGCGGTGGCGTTTTCGGCAGGGGAGCCCCCGTCGTGGGCCGGCGTCCGGTCGGGGAGACTGGGCGTGTGACTCAGCGCCATACCCGTGACGAACTCGCCGCCGCCGTCGGGCGGACCATCCCCGATGTCATCGGACCCGACCTGCGGGTGCTGTTCTGCGGGATCAACCCCGGGCTGATGTCCGCGGTGACCGGGCATCACTTCGCGCGGCCGGGCAACCGGTTCTGGCCCGCGCTGCATCGGGCCGGGTTCACTCCGCGGCTGTTTCGCCCCGACGAGCAGCAGGAACTCGTGGCGCTCGGCTACGGGATCACCAACGTCGTGGCCCGGGCCACCGCCGGAGCCGCGGAGCTGAGCGCGGACGAATACCGGGACGGCGGGAAGGTGCTGCGGGCCAAGGTGGCCGAGGTGCGCCCGGCCTGGCTTGCGGTGGTCGGCATCGGCGCGTACCGGACGGCGTTCGGGAAGCCGAAGGCCGTGCTCGGTCGCCAGCCGGACAAGCTGGGCGAGACCGGCGTGTGGGTGCTGCCGAACCCGAGCGGGTTGAACGCGCACTTCACCGTGGACACGTTGGCGGCGGAGTTCGCCAAGCTGCGCGATGCGGTCGTGGAGGAGGAGAGCGCGGGCTGAGTCGCGCCGCGTTCTCAGACGCGGGCGGGCACGTTCGCGTCCTGGTCGCGGGTGGCGATTGCCCTGCGGATTGCGCGGACGAACGCGTCGAAGGTCCCGGTCGTGTTCGAGGCGCGCGCGGCGACGGTGTTCTTGCCCGCGGCGAACATCGCGTCCCGGAGTCCGGCGGTCAGTTCGAGCTGGACGCCGCCGCCGGACAGCGTGCGGTTGACGAGGTTGTCGGCAGCCCGGCCGGCGAGGGACGGGACGTCGGCGCCGTCGACGACCCGGAAGCCCGCCGCTTGGAGGGCCGTCCGGGTCACGCGCCGGAACTCGGCGTCGAGGCCGCCGACCACGACGGCTTGGCCGTCGCCCGTGGCGCCCGCCTGCCTGGCCGTGCAGCCGTGCAACGACAGGGCCGTCCCGCTGCCGCCGGCCAGGGCCAGCGCCACCGGGTCGTCGCAATGCGTGGACGTCACGTGCAGGCGGGCGTTGCGGTTGGTCAGCAGCCCCTCGAACATCCAGTAGTCGTACGTCGGTCCCCCGGACGGTGTCAGGTCCGCGGGCCGGTAGCCGGCGACGGCCAGGCACAGTTCGGACGTGCCGCGTTCGATACCGCCGCCGTGCGGAGCCAGGACGGCCGTGCCCCCGAACGCCGGGCTGTTGCCCTGCGCGTCGTCGAAGGCCGCGTGCTTGCGGTAGCGGCGTGCCCAGTCGCGTCCCTCGCGCAGCGCGGGATCGGCGTACAAAGCGGTATTCGTGGGATACATGTCGCCGCCCGACCCACCGTCGTCGTCGCGCGGGGTGGTGTCGGCACCCTGGGCCGCACCCGTCGGCAATGCCGCGGTGCCGGTCGCCGCGCCGGTCACGCCGACTGCGCCCAGGACCAGCGCGTTTCGGCGCGTGAGCCGTCGGCTGCCGTTCCCGTCTTGCTCGCCTGTCATGGCGTCGTGCCTCTCCGCCCCGGGCGCCCACGATCGGGCACCGACCGCACCTTCGCGCGGCACCCGCTAACCGGCGCCGAACCGCGCCACGAACTCCACCACGTCGGTGCGCGGCACCGCCGCGCCCGCCGTGTACGCCGTCTCGAACTCGGCCGCCCCCAAGGCCGTCCGCGCCGCCGCCGTCACGCGCGCGACGTCCGGCTGTCCCGGGATCGCCGCGCCGCGCACCGCCGCGCCCAGCCCGAGCAGCGCCGCCGCCCCCGCCGCGTCGCCGTCGCGCGCGGCCGAGCCCGCCAGCGCCTCGATGCCGCACGCCGCGGACATGAAATTGCTGCGCGCGTACGTCATCTCCACCGTCGCCCAGGCCAGGCCGCGCGCCGTCCGGGTGTCCTCGTCCAGCTCCAACGCCGTCCAGGCCAGTTCCGTGAGGATGCCCGCGACCGATTCCTCACTGCCGAACGTGCTCGACGGACACTCCGCCAACGCCTGCTCCTGCAGCCGCCGCGCCTCGCCCGGATCGCCGGCGAGCCGAGCCAGAACCCCCAGCCCGCACCGCGCCCCGGCCGCGGTCATCGGGCGGCCGGTCCGCTGCGCCGACCGCATGGCGCGCTCGTAGTCCGCGCGCGCTCCCTCCGGATCACCGGCCCGCAGCCGCATGTCGCCGCGCCGCACCAGCAGGTCGTCGATGTCCTCGGTGATCCCGAGGCGGCCCATCATGTCCAGCGCCTCGTCGGTCAGCGCCAGCGCGCCCGTCAGGTCGCCCGACCAGTCCTCCAGGACCGCGAGCTGGTCGATCGAGTTCGCGATGCCCCACTGGTCGCCGATCTTCCGGAACCGGGCCAGCGACTCCTCGAACTCCGCGCGAGCCGCCGGAAGTTCACCGCCGTACAGGGCCATGAAGCCCTGTCCGATGTGCAGGATCGCCCGCGACCACGGGTCCTCGCCCATCAAGGCCCACGCCGGGTCCTGGCGGCCCGCGTCCGGGCCGACCGCCATCCCGACCATGACCCACATCTGCGGGCGACGCGGCTTGTGCGGCAGCGTGTTCATCAGCGGCAGTGCCCGCCCGAGCAGATCGGCGTGGGCGCCGGTCGCCGGGTCGACCGCGGGTATCGCGGTCATGAGGCACATCAGGTATTCCTCGGTCATGCCGTCCGGCGGCACCGGCCCGATCTTCCCGATGAGTTCGAGGTTCGGCACGGCCGCTTCGTAGCGCACGCCGCGCAGCCACCAGTACCAGGCCAGCGCCGCGCCGAGCCGCAGCGCGGCCACCGGGTCGGCGTCGACGGCCCACCGCACCGCGGCGCGCAGGTTCGCGTGATCGGCCCGCAGGCGGGCGAGCCACTCCAGTTGCTCGCGGGTCCGCAGATACGGCTCGGCGTGGTCGGCGAACTCCAGGAAGTAGGCCGCGTGCGCTTTCTCCAGCGCGGCGCGTTCCCCGGCCTCGTCGAGCCGTTCCGCGCCGTACAGCCGGATCGTCTCGAACATGCGGTACCGGTACGGTCCCGCGTCGTCCGGCCCGGACGGCTCTATCAGCGACTTGTCCGCGAGGTCCGCCAGCAGGTCGACGACCTCGTCCTCGTCGACCCCGCACACCCGCGCGGCCGCCTCGATCGTCGCCCCGCCCGGGAACACGGTCAGCCGCCGTGCCAGGGTCTGCTCGGCCTCGTCGAGGAGTTCCCAGCTCCACTCGACCACCGCACGCAGCGTCTGGTGCCGCGGCGCCGCGGCCCGGTCGCCGCGCGACAGCAGCCGGAACCGGTCGTCCAGCCGCGCCGCGACCTGCGCCAACGGCAGCGCACGCAGCCGGGCGGCGGCCAGTTCGATCGCGAGCGGCAGTCCGTCGAGCGCGTCGCACACCGCCTGCACGATCGGCACCGTGCCGGCGTCGAGCACGAAGTCGGGGCGCACCGCGGCGGCCCGGTCGGCGAACAGCCGCACCGCCGGCGACGCGAGGGCCTCGTCGGGCGAGGCGTCCGGCGCGGGCAGCGCCAGGCGCGGCACCGGGCACAGCGACTCGCCGGTGATCCCCAGCGCCTCGCGGCTCGTCGCCAGCACCCGCACGCCCGGGCACGCCGCCAGCAGGCGGTGCGTCAACCGCGCCACGTCGGCGACGACCTGCTCGCAGTTGTCCAGGATCAGCAGCAGCTCGCGCGTCGCGAGGCCGGTGATCAGCCGCTCGGTGTCGTCGTCGAACTGCCCGGGACCCGCGGGCATCAGGCTGCCGCCGCGCAGCCCGAGCGCGGACAGCACGGTCTGCGCCAGCTCGTCCTCGCGCCGCACCGGCGCCAAGTCGACGAAGCACACGTCGCCTTCGGCGCGCCGCCCGGCTTCCACGGACAGCCGGGTCTTGCCGGTGCCGCCCGGCCCGGTGAGGGTGATCAGCCGGGCCCGGCCGGACAGCTCGGCGATGCGCGCCAGTTCGGCGTCGCGGCCGACGAAGCTCGTCAGCGCGGCGGGCAGGCCGCGCCGTTCGGGGCCTTCGGGTGCGGTCGGGGCCGCCGGCTCCGGCGCGGCGGACGGGCCGGGTGCCGGTGCCGGGGAGGCCGTGGTCAGCGACGGTGCCGCGCGGAGGATGTCGAGGTGGAGGGCGGCGAGATCCGCGGACGGGTCGGTGCCGAGTTCGTCGGCGAGCAACCGCCGGGTGTCCTCGTAGACGGCGAGCGCGTCGGCCTGGCGGCCCGCCCCGTACAGCGCCCGCATGAGCTGCCCGACGAGTCGTTCGCGCAGCGGGTGTGCGGCGACGAGCTGCCGCAGTTCGCCCAGCACGTCCTGGTGGCGGCCGAGGGCCAGGTCGGCTTCGATGCGGTCGGCGAGCGCGTCCAGGCGGTGTTCTTCCCACGCCGCGGACCGCGCGGGCGCGAACGGCGCGTGCAGGATGTCGGCGAACGCGGGCCCGCGCCACAGCGCCAGCGCACTGCCCAGCAGCTCCGAGGCCTCCGCATGCCGTCCGGACGCCAACGCCTGCCGCCCGTCGCGCGCGAGCCGGGTGAACCGGTGCGCGTCGACCTGGTCGGGCGTCACCGACAGCCGGTATCCGGCGGCGTGGAACTCGACGAGCTTGTCGGTGCCCGCCTCGTCGCGCAGCCCGCGGCGCAGCCGGGACACCTGCGACTGCAGCGCGTTGGCCGCACCCGCGGGCGGCTCCTCGCCGTACAGCGCGTCGACCAGCGTTTCGGTCGGCACGATCCGCCCCGCGTCGAGCAGCAGCAGCGCCAGCAGCGAACGGACCCGCGGACCCCCGACCGCGACCGCGGTGCCGTCCTCGTGATGTGCCTCGACCGAGCCGAGAATGCCGAACAACATGCGGTGATTCTTCCGTACCGGGAGACGCCGCGGCACGCCACGTGCGCGGGCGGGCCGACCGCCCGCGCACGTGCCCGCCGCGGATCAGCCCGCGAACCAGCCGCCGTCGACCGGCATGATCGCGCCGTTCACGTACGAAGCGGCGTCCGACGCCAGGAACACCGCGACCGAGGCCATCTGCTCCGGCTCGGCCATCGCACCCGCGTTCATGAGCACGCCCGACAGGCGGCCGAAGCCGTCCTCGCTCATCGCCCCCTGCACGATGTTCGTGTTGACCCCGCCCGGGCAGATCGCGTTGCAGCGCAGACCCTGCTCCCGGTACATGTACGCGATGCTCCGGGTCAGACCAACCACGCCGTGCTTCGACGCGGTGTACGACGGCCCGCCGCAACCGCCGCGTATGCCCGCCTCCGACGCGGTGTTGATGATGCTGCCCTTGCTCGCCAGCAGGTGCGGCAGCGCGGCGCGCGCGACCAGGAACACGCCGGTCAGGTTCACCCCGAGGGTGCGCTGCCACTCGGCGAGCGAGATGTCCTCCAACAGGCCCATCGAGTCGAGGACGCCGGCGTTGTTGCACAGCACGTTCAGACCGCCGTACGTGCTCACGGCCGTCTCGACCATCGCCGCGACCGACGCCTCGTCCGCGACGTCGACCTGCACGGCCGTGGCGGTGCCGCCCGCCGCCTCGATCTCGGCGACCGTCTTGCCGGCCGTCTCGGCGGACAGGTCGGCCACGACCACGCGGTCGCCCTGGGCCGCGAACGCGGCGGCCATCGCCCGGCCGATGCCGGAGCCGCCGCCGGTGACCAGAACGGTGCGGCCGGACGCGGGGGAAACACTCATGATCGCTGCTCCTTGACGACGCGGTGACGTACCGGCAGAACCGGAGACGGCCGTTGCGGCCGCCGGGGTCGGCCGGGACCACGCTATGGCACGCAGTGCCATAAATGCACGCGTCGAGGCGCGGAAATTTGCGCGGCCGGGGGAGGCGGCGCTCGGCGCCCGGGAGCGGCTACTGCGGGGGCGGCACCGACACCACCAGGGTGATCCGCACCGGCGTGCCGCCGCCGTTGTGGTAGCCGTGCGCGACGTGCGACTCGAAGTGCGCGGTGGCGCCGGTCGGGACGGTGTAGGCGCGGCCGTCCAGCAGCAGCGTCAGCTCGCCCTCGTCGACCCGCACCAGCTCCGCGGTGCCCGGCGGATGCGGCTCCGAGTCGTGGCCCTCGCCGGGCATCAGCAGCCAGCTCCACAACTCCAGCGGACCGGGCGCCTCGGTGCCGCCCAGCAGCCGGCCTTCGCTGCCCGCCTCCGTCGACCACAGTGCGACGGACTCCTCCGCGGGCGTGATCCGCACCGCGGGCGTGTCCGAGTAGTCCAGCAGCTGCGCGATGCTGACGCCGAGCGCGTCGGCGACGCGCACCAGCGTCCCGATGCTCGGGTTCGTGCGGGCCTGCTCGATCTGGATGAGCATGCCGCGGCTCACGCCCGCTCGCGCCGCCAGCATGTCGAGGCTGAAGTCGCGCGCTTGGCGCAGCCGCTTCGTGTTGCGCGCGATCGACTGCGTGACCAGCTCCAGGTCGGGCACGGCACCGTCCAATATTGTGGCTGACATGGTCCACTGGAGTGCACTACTGTCCAGTGCACCGATCAGTTCACCGTACTGGACCGAGGGCTGGACCAATGACGATCGCGCTCGCGCTGCTCACCAGCGGACTGTGGGGACTCGCCGACTTCGGCGCGGGCCTGCTGTCCCGACGCGTGCCCGCCGCCCGCGTCGTCGTCTGCTCGCAAGGAGCCGCGGCCCTCGTCCTCGCCGTCGTCGTGGCGGCGACCGGCGCGTACACCGAAGCCGGACACCGGCTTTGGTACGCCTTCGCGGCCGGCTGCGTCGGCCCGCTCGCGCTGTTGTGCTTCTACTCGGCGCTCGCCCGCGGGCCGATGGGCGTGGTCTCGCCGCTGGCGACCGCCGGCGTCGCGATCCCCGTCGGCATCGGATTCGCGGTCAACGGCGAACGCCCCGGAGCCCTGCAGTACGCCGGAATCGCCGTCGCCATCGTGGGCATTGCCCTGGCGGGCGGCCCCCGTACCGGCGGAGCGCCGGTGCAGCGGACCACGATTCTGCTGACGCTGGGCGCGGCGCTCGGCTTCGGCACGGTGTTCGCCCTGATCGCGGAGGCGTCGGTGACGATCCCGGGGCTGTTCCTGGCGTTGCTGGTGCAGCGCACGGTGAACGTGGCGGTCGGGGGAGTGGTGTTGGTGGCGGGGGAGAGGCGGGGGCGCCGGCGGACGGCGGCACCCCTGGCGACCGGGACTGTGCCGGACGCGACCGCGATACCCGGGGACTTCTCCGACCGGGAAGGCTCCTCCCGGCGCGGCCTCGCGTGGTCCGCCCTCCCCGCCGTCGCCGTCGTCGGCCTGGTCGACACCGCCGCGAACGGGACCTACGCGTTGTCCACCCGGACCGGGCCGGTCACGGTGGCCGCGGTGCTGGCCTCGCTCTACCCGGTCGTCACGGCGCTCGCCGCGCGCGGAATCCTCAAGGAACGGCTCCTGCGCGCGCAGGCGGTGGGCGCGGGGCTGGCGCTGGCGGGAACGGTGCTGCTGGCGGCGGGGTGAGGCACCGACCGGCGGGGACGTACCGCCGGCCCGGCGCTCCGCACCGCCGCCCGGCTCCTACGGCCTCCCCGCCCCGGCCACGTCCACCCGCACCGCTTCGACTCGGCCCGCGCGGAGTTCGCGGGACTTGGCCGCGTCGCCGAGCGTGGCGGCGGTGACCAGGAACAGCGTGCGGCGGTCGGCGCCGCCCAGCACGCAGGCGATCGCGCGGCGCTCGCCGTCGAGTTCGACGGCCTCGGCGACGCCGCCGCCTTCGCGGACCCGGACGAAGCGGCGTGCGACGGGGCATGCGACCCAGACCGCGCCTTCCGCGTCGAGGCAGATCCCGTCGGGATGGTCGCCGTCGCCGAGCGGCGCGTAGACGCGGCGGCCGGACAGCGAGCCGTCGGGCGCGACGTCGAACGCGGTCAGCCGCCGAGCCGCGCTCTCCGCGACGATCAGCAGCGAGCCGTCGGGCGACAACGCCATCCCGTTCGCGCAGTGCAGGTCGTCGGCGACCGCGCGGGCCGTGCCGTCCGGGGCCACGCCGATCAGCGGCATCGGCTCGGGGCGGGAGCCGTGGCTGTGGAAGTCGTAGCCCATCTGCCCGACGTACGCGAAGCCGTCCGCGCGCACGACCATGTCGTTGACGTGGTGGCGGCCCAGCCCGTCGAGTTCCGCGTGCGTCGACCACGCCCCGTCGTGCAGACGCAGCACCCGCCGCTCGGCCATCGCGACGGCCAGGACGTCGCCGTCGGGGAGGAAGCCCAGCCCGGAGACCTGGTCGTCCGGGTACTCGGCAACCGGCGCCGCATCGGAGCCCGTCTCGTCGGACGACCACACTTGGTGGCCGAGCAAGTCGGAGAACCACAGCCTGCCGTCATGCCAGCGCGGGCCCTCGCCGAAGCACAGCCCGTCCACGATCGTCTTCCGCATGCGCACTTGCGTACCCGATGGTCCGTCAGATGAGAAGGCGCACCGGGGTGCTCGGCCGCGCATCGGCCCCCGTCAACGCGGCGTAGCGCTCGCCCCCGCCGGCGCAGCCCCCGCCTTCTCACCGGCGCACTGGCCCCGCCGCCACTCCACGTACGGCCCCACCTTGTTCGTCACGATCCCGTCGACGCCGGCCGCGGCGAGCGATGCCCAACGGTCGCGGTCGTCGACGGTCCACGCGTACACCTTCATGCCGGCCGCCTGCCACGCCCGGACCTTGTCCGGCGTGATCCGGTCGGCGCGGATGTTGAGGAAGCGGCCGAACCCGGCGGCGTCCGCGGGCGTCACGTCGTCCGCGGTGGTCAGGCCGGCCTGCACGGACGCGTCCGCCGCGTGCAGCGTCTGCAACGCCTTGCGCAGGAACGAGTGCACGATCACCGGAGCGCCCGAGCGCCGCAACACGTCCAGCAGCTTCGGTACTTGCGCCGGCGTCGGCACCGTCTTCAGTTCGACCAGCACCAGCGTCTTCGTCTTGGCGGCCATCGCCAGCACGCTTTCCAACGTCGGCACGTGCTGACCTCGTCCGGCGTCCAGTTCGGCGACCTCCGCCGCCGTCATCGAGGCGACGGCGCCCTGCCCGCGCGTGGTCCGGTCGACGGTGTCGTCGTGCATGATCACGGGGATGCCGTCACGTGTCCACTGGACGTCGAGTTCGATCGCCGGGGCACCCTCGGCGACCGCGCGCGTGAACGCGGCCATGGTGTTCTCGGGTTCCTCCGAACTCGCGCCGCGGTGCGCGGCGCCCGCGGGGAGCGTGCAGGGCGCGCCCGCGGGGCGGACCGGCACGGCCTTCGCCGTCAGTGTGGGCGCTACCGAACGCTCCGACGCGGCTTCCGGCGGATGGCCGGAATCCGGCTGCCAGTAGGCCACCCCTCCCGACGCCGCCAACACGCTTGCCGCAACCACAATCCCCACCCGACGTGCCTTCACGGCGGCAGGCTACCGGGCCCGCGGAGGTTCCCACCGAAGTCCGCGGGAGCCGTCCCGCCTACGGGTGGACACCCCGGCCGCGACGCCGATACCGACGAGGCGTCGGCGTCGCGGCAACCAACCGCGCAGGTCGGCACCGGTCAGGGGAGGTAACCCACACGAGTGACAGGGGTCGGCGGTTCGGCGGTGCGGGCGGCGGCGCGGTCGAGGCCGGCGAGCAGCGCGTTGCGCAGTTCGCGCGGGTCGATCACGTCGTCGTACGACAGCGAATTCGCCGAACGCCACGGACCCGACGACTCGTTCGCCACCAGCCGGTCCCGCGTCTCGGCGTCCTGCTTCGCCGTCGCGGCGCCCGCTGCGGCCGGAATCCCGCCGAGGGTCACGCCCGGAAGCGCATACGAAATCGTCTGCGCGTCGAACGGGTTCATCGCCATCACCGAACTACCGAACCCGAACGCCTTGCGCAGCGTCACGTGCAACTTCGGTACCCGCAGCCGGTGCTGGGCCGCGAACAGCCGTGCCGACGCGCGCAGAATCCCGGCGCGCTCGGACACCGTCCCGGCGAGCACGCCCGGGTTGTCGGCGAGGAACACCACCGGAAGGTGGAACGCGCCGCAGACTTCGACGAACCGCGCGGCCTTGCTCGCCGCGTCCGCGTCGATCGTCCCGGCCCGCACCGCGGGCTGGTTGGCGACGACCGCGACCGCGTGGCCGCCCAGGCGGGCGAACGCGGTCAGCACCGAAGCCCCGTACGCGGGCTGGATTTCCAGCACCGAACGCGCATCGAACACGGTGTCGAGCACGGCGTGCATGTCGTAGGGGCGCCGCGCGTCCGGCGGGATCAGGTCCAGGACCGCGTCGGTGCTGCGCGGCCCGGTGTCGGCATTGCCTTGCCCGGCACCCGCGAACGGCGGGTGCTGCCACGCGTTCGACGGCAAGTACGACAGGTAGCGCCGCACCAGCCGCAGCGCGGCCCGGTCGTCGGCGGCGGCGTTGTGCGCGACACCGCTGGCCACGCAGTGCACGTCGGTGCCGCCGAGGGTGAGCTTGTCGACCCGCTCGCCGATCGCCGCGGCGACCAGCGGGGGACCGGCGGTGAACAGCGCACCGGCGCCTTCGACCATGACCACGAAGTCGGACAGCGGCGCGGTGAGCGCGCCGTGGCCGGCCGAGGGGCCGGTCACCACCGCGACGGTCGGGACGACACCGGCGAGCTCGGTGAGCGCCTGGAGGTCGTTGGGGGACGCGGTGTGGCCTTGCAGCGCGTTCGTCGCCCGGTGCCCGGCGCCTTCGAGGAGCATCACCAGCGGCGCGCGTTCCTGTCCCGCGAGCCGCGCCAGCCGCGCCCGTTTCGCGGCGGCCGCGGGCCCGATCGACCCGCCCTGCACGGTGAAGTCCTCCGCGCCGACGAAGACCGGCCGCCCGTCGATCCGCCCCGACCCGGCCACGAACGCGTCGGACGGGGCGTCGGCGCCGCCGGCCAGCGTGCCCAGCTCGGTGAACGACCCGGGGTCGAGGAGCGCGTCGACCCGCGCCCGGGCATGCAGCCGCCCGGCGGCGGAGTAGCGGGCGACCTTGGCCGGGCCGCCCATGGCACGCGAGGCGGAACGGCGGCGCGTGAGGTCGTCGAGCAGCGGCTGCCAGTCGGCGCGGTTGCCCGAGGCGGGTGCCGGGCCGGAGGCCGCGGACGGGCCGGGCGCCGGACCCGGAGACTGCGCAGACGACGACACCTCGGACATGAGCACCCCGCAAGACGACGGACGGACGACGAACACGACCCGGCGCCGCCCCACCGCCCCGCCGCTCGCCATCCCGACGACACGCCGCCAAAGTCCTTGACTGAGTCATATCAAATGCGGGGGGAGACTTCAGCAGGGAGCGGGGAGAGCTCGGCCGGACGGCGCCCGCGAGCCGGGCGCCATCCCACCGCGTCAGACCAGAATGACCGTCTTCCCCCGAGCCCGGCCCGCCCGGTTCCGCGCCACCGCGTCCGGGGCGTCCGCCAGCGGGACCTGCGCGTCCAGGCGCACCGTCGCCCGGCCCGCGTCCACCTCCGCGGCCAACCTGGCCAGCAGGTCCGCGTCCGGGGCGACGACGAAGTTCACGCCTTCCACGCTCCGGGCGGCCAGGGACTGCGGGTCGGCGCTGTGCACCGTGCTGATCGCCACGCCGCCGTCCGCGACGAGCATCGCGTACTCGGCGAACTGCTCCGCGCCCGACGCCAGGTCGACCAGGGCTTCGACGCCGTCCGGGAACGCCTCGCGGAGTTGCTCGGTCGGCGGGCCCTCCTGCGCGTCCAGGGTCTCGGCCGCGCCGAGGGCGCCCATCTCGGTTTCGCCGACGCCGCGCGTCACCGCGACGACCCGGACGTCCCGCGCCGCCGCCAACTGGGTGACGAACGAGCCGACGCCGCCCGCCGCGCCGACCAGCAGCAGCGTCTGCCCGGGGCCCACCCCGCCCGCGTCCAGCAGCGACATCGCCGTCTGACCCGCGGTCGGCAGCGCCGCGGCCAGCGGCAGGGGCAGCGCGGCGGGGGCGTGCGCGATCACGCCGTCCTCGGCCGCGATCACGTACTCGGCATACGTGCCGTACGCGCCGACCGCACCCTGCTTCGGCTGCCCGAAGACCGCGTCGCCTTCCGCGAACCGCGTCACGCCCGGTCCCAGCGCCGCCACCTTGCCCGCGAAGTCCACGCCGTAGATCAGCGGGTACACCGCCTCGGCCTGGCCGCGCCCGGCCGCGTCCGCGAGCTTCCAGTCGAGCGGGTTGAGCCCCGCCGCGACCACCTTCACCAGCACCTCGCCGGGACCGGGCTCCGGCGCCGGCAACCGCATGAGTTCCGGTTCGCCCGCAGGCTTTGCGACGGCTACCGCGCGCACACTGTCCTCCTGGCCCGATCGAATGCCCCGGCCGGGCATCCGTCCGGATGCCCGGCCGTCCGCCGGAACGCGTCCGCGGCCGGCAGCGGCTTTGCGCCGATTGGCGGGGATGCCCCGAATGGTCGGCTGTCTCTGGCTCATGGTCACCGTGCCGCGCCCGATCGGCAACGCGAACACGCCGGAGGAGTGACCACAGTCACCCGCGGATCCGCCCCGGGGGCATGTCGGCGCGCCGCTCTACACTCGGCCGAATGACCGACGCGCCCCTCCCCGCCGAAGCCCGCGGCGAGACGCCGGCGGAAGACCCGGCCGATGCCTTCGACCTCCGCTCCGAAACCCCCTCCGTCGACACGTACCTCGCGCTGCGCCCGGCCTGCGGTCTCGGCGGCATGTCCCGCGAGGCCGCCGAGCGCGGACTGCCGAACACGCTGTACGGCGTCGTGCTGTACCACCGCGGCGAACCCGTCGGCATGGGGCGCCTGGTCGGCGACGACGGCTGCTTCTTCGTGGTCACCGACATCTGCGTGCTGCCCCGACACCAGGGCCTCGGCTTGGGCAAACGCATCATGGAAGCACTCAGCGAGGAAATCGACCGCCGCGCCCCCGACGCGGCTTACGTCTCGCTGATCGCCGACGGCGACGCGAAGTACCTGTACGAGAAGTACGGGTTCACCGAAACCGCCCCCGCATCGGTCGGCATGGCCCGCTACCCGCTCCGCAAGCCCTGGACCGACCGCGCACCGGGGCCCGCCGACTGACCGTGCGCTAAGCGCTCAACCGCCCCCGGCGCTCCGCCGCGCGCCGTTCCGCCTCCAGCGCGGCGGGCGAGGTCGCCAGGTAGTCGATCGCCGCCTGCGTCGACGCCTCGCCTTCCGGGTGGTACGACGGCACGAGATACCGCGGAATGGCCTTCACCAGCATCCAGTAGCTCGGCGCCACGCCCTCCGCCGACGCCCGCGCCATGTCCCGCAGCCGGTAGCGGGTGTCCGGGATCGTCGGGTCGTTGCGCATCAGATAGCTCGCGCCGATCTGCCACAGCCCCAGCAGGATCGGTGCCGTGAACGCCATGGCCTCCACCCGCCGCGCGTACCGCATCGGCCCGCCGAGGTGCTGGTACAGGTCGAACGCCACCGAGCGGTGCTCGACCTCCTCCGCACCGTGCCAGCGCAGCAGGTCGAGCATCATCGGATCCGCGCCGACGGCGTCCAAGGCCTCGGCCTCCAGCACCCACTTGCCGAGCAGGGCGGTGAAGTGCTCGATCGCGGCGATGATCGACAGCCGCACCCGCAGCCACTCGTGCTTCGGCATCGGCATGTACGGCTTGTCGCCCAGGAAGTCGAAGAAGAACCACTCCAGCCGCCGCGTGTACCCGCGCGTCTCGATGCCCTGCGCCCGCAAGTGGTCCAGCACCGCCGCATGCGAGTACGAGTGCACCGACTCCTGCCCCATGAACCCGCGCACGTCCTCGCGCAGTTTCTCGTCCGTGATGAACGGCAGGGCTTCCTTGTAGACCTGCACGAACCACTTCTCCCCGGCGGGCAGCAGCAGATGCAGGACGTTGATCAGGTGCGTCGTCGGCGCGTCCCCAGGGATCCAGTGGACGGGCGTGTCCGCCCAGTCGAAGGCCACCCGGCGCGGCCGGATCGGCGTATCGGACACGGACGCGGATCCGGATGCCGGCAAGCCCAGCGATGTGCTCATTACGCAAACCTCCACATGCCCGATCGGCGGCACGTCACTTCGGCAAGTCCACCCGCGCCAGTGCGCGCAGCACGCGCGGCGTGAACCGGGACGCGGCGCGCGCCGCATGCGCTTCCGGCGTCACCGGCTGCACCGCGGTGTTCTCCGCGACCGCGCGCAGGATCGCGTCGGCGACCTTCTCCGGCGGGTAGCCGCGCCGCTGGTACGCCTTGGTGGTCTTCTCCCGCAGCGAGCGCTCCTGCTCCGCGCTCGTCCCCGCGAACCGGGTCGCCCCGGTGATCCCGGTCGCCACGAACCCCGGGCAGACCGCCGTCACGCCGATGCCGTAGGCCGCGAACTCGGCGCGCAGGCACTCGCTCAGCATCAGCACCGCGGCCTTCGACGTCGAGTACGCCGGAAGCGACTTCGACGGCTGGAAGGCCGCCGCGGACGCGGTGTTCACGATGTGCCCGCCCTGCCCGCGCTCAGCCATCATCGCGCCGAACAGCCGGCACCCGTGGATCACGCCCCACAAGTTCACGTCGAGCGTGCGCTTCCATTCCTCGGGTGTGGTGTCCAGGAACGACCCCGCTATGCCGATACCGGCGTTGTTCACCACCAGGTCCGGAACCCCGTGCACGGCCCGCACCTTCTCCGCCAACTGCGCCATCGCGTCGGCGTCGGACACGTCGACCGCCTCCGGGTGCGCCCCGGCCGCGCCGAGCACCTCGCACAGGTCGGCGGTGCGTCCGGCGGTGGCCGCGTCGCGGTCCACCAGCACCAGCCGCGCGCCGGCTTCGGCCAGCGACAGCGCGGTCGCCCGGCCGATGCCGCTGCCCGCGCCCGTCACGACGGCGAGCTGGCCGGCGAACCGGCTGCGGTACGCGGCGGCGCGGCGTGCCCGGCGGCCCTTGGCGACCGCGACCGTCGCGGGCAGCGGCGCCGCGCCGCGGCCGGCCGGGTCGCCGTCGACGCGGTCGACGAACTCGGCGATCCACCGGGCGAGCAGGTCGGGGCGGGTGCGCGGGACCCAGTGCCCGCCGGAGACTTGGCGGCGCGTCAGGTTGGGGGCGAAGCGGTCGAGTTCGTCGTAGAGGCGCTTGGCGAGGAACTTGTCGCGGTCCGGCACCACGAGCTGCACCGGAATGTCCGTCGTGGCGTCGCGGCGCGGGGCGGCCATGCGGTGGCGCACGTTCGCGCGGTACAGCTTGGCGCCGAATGCGGCGTCCTCGGGCAGCGACGGTTCGGGTGCGCCGAGGGTCTTCTCGTTGCGGCGCATCATCGCGGGCCAGTGCTTGCCGAGGATGCCGCGCCAGGCGAGTTCGGGGGCGACGGGGACGTGCAGGGCGTACACGTACCAGGAGCGGAACATCTGCTCGAGGTTGCGCGACAGCCGCTTCGGTGTCGGCTTGGCCAGGCCCTCGCGGGTGACCAGGGCCAGGTGGTCGAGGCTCGGCCCGGAGATCGTGGTGAACGACGCGATGCGTCCGGCGATGCGCGGCGTGGTCACGAACTCCCAGGCCTGCACGGAGCCCCAGTCGTGTCCGACGAGGTGGACGGTGCCTTCGGGGGCGACCGCGTCCAGGACGTCTTCGAAGTCGTCGGCAAGCCGCTGGAGGACGTAGGCGGAGGTGGCGTCGGGACGGCTGGATCCGCCCGCGCCGCGCACGTCGTACGCGACGATGCGGAACCGGTCGGCGAGGCGGGCGGCGACGTCGCCCCAGATCTCCTTGGTGTCCGGGTAGCCGTGCACCAGGACGACGGTGGGGCCGTCGGCGCGGCCGGCTTCCACGGCGGCCAGGCGGACCCCGTCGGGCGTTTCGACGTCGAAGCGGCGGGCGCCGGGCAGGTCGTGCAGCGCGCTCACGCGGCGGCCTCCTCGGTGACGGCGGACAGGTCGGCGGCGGTGCCGGCGGGAGCCGGGAATCCGGCCCCGGTGCCGGTGAGTTCGGCCCCGTACAGGCCGCGGTCGGCCCAACGGTGCACGTGCGGGAGGTCGTCGTCGAGCCAGTACGCGTCGCCGTCCTCGGTCACCACCAGCAGTTCCTCGAACTTGGCGCCGACGCCGCGGAATCCGAGGTGTGGTTCGACCGCCCAGAGGCCGGGTGTGGCCGGGTGGCCGGAGCTTTTGCGCGGGTTCCACAGCGGCGACCAGCCCTCGCGGTGGCCGCGGATGCCGTCCTTGAGCAGGCCGCGCAGGGCGTTCTGCCCGAAGCCGAAGGCGTGCGGGCGCAGCCGGGCGTCGGCGACCTTGCCGACGCGGTGCGCGATGACGCCGAACGGGTAGGCGCGGTGCCGGTTCTCGTAGCCCTGGCGGGCCATCAGGGCGTCGACGTCGAGGTAGATCTGGCGTAGGGTGCGGCCGGCGCGGACGGCCTCGACGATGAAGGCGCGGTGGGTGGCCAGGTCGTCGAGGAGCCGGTCGACGACCGGGTTGGGGCCGAGGGAGCTGGCGTACCCGATGTCGGCGGTGTAGCCGTTGTGGACGGGTGCGGCGTCGAGGATGAACGGCATGCCTTCGGTGAGCCGCAGGTTCGTGGGGAAGAACTGCAGCGGCACCTTGAAGCCGGTGAACGCGGTGCGGTCGCCGAACCAGGCGAACGGCAGGTGCAGCCAGTCGCGGACGCCGCGGTCGGTGAGCCACCGCCGCATCATCGCCGCGGCCTCGCGCTCGGTGGTGCCCGGGCGCAGTTCGGCCGCGACCGCTTCGGCGCAGTCGTACGCGAGGCGCTGGACGGCGCGGTAGCCGTCGATGCCGGCGCCGGTCGTGCCGGCCGGTGCATCCGTGAGCGGGGTCGCCATGCGGGACCGCCTTCCCGGGGGTCGGGCTGTGGGGGACGAAAGTGAGGCGCAGAAAGGGAGGAGCATCGGGTGTTACCCCGGGTAACATACCCGGGAGTAGTCCCGGGCGGAAGACCCTTCCCGAGAGGCCGACCTTCGCGACACGCCGGACACAACCACTAGGGGTCGCACGCGGCCTCACCCACTACATATATGCTCCTGCTCGCAGCTGGTTCGCCCGCTCCAAGCAGTCGGAGCGGGCGGCGAAAAGGAACTGATGCCCCGTCAGGTGGCATTTGCGCCTTGGGAAGAGGGAACCCGGTGCGAAACCGGGACTGCCCCCGCAGCGGTGAGCGGGAACGACCGCCGTCACCAAGCACTCCGGGCCCGCGCCCGGGGGAAGCGACGGCCACTAGGACCTCCGTACCCCGGCACACCTCCGTGTGCCGCAGTCCGGCATGCCCGCAAGTCCGAAGACCTGCCAGCCGCCCGTACGCGCCGCACTGTCCGCGAGCGCGCACGGTGGTCACCGCACGTTCAAGCTCGCGAGGAGAGAGCCCCGTGACCGTCATGGACAGCGCGATTCCGCGCGCCCAGACTCGCCCGGCCGAAACCGGCACGCCGCACAACCCCGGTCCGCAGACCGGCACCGCACCCGACGCCGGGCCCAAGGCCGACGCGCTGCACGCCGCCGTCCGCGCCCTCGCGGCCGACCTGTCCGACACCGACCCCGCCCGGGTCGCCGACCGCGCCCTCGCCGGCCTCCACGCGGGCGGCACCGCCGCCGACCTCGACGCCCTCGCGGTCCGCACCGCCGCCGAACTCATCGCCGAGGAACCCGAGTACTCGCGTCTCGCCGCGCGCCTCCTGGCCCGCACCATCGCGGCCGAAACCGCCGCGCACGGCATCACCGCCTTCAGTGACGGCATCGCCCTCGGCCACCGCGAAGGCCTCATCGGCGACACCACCGCCGACTTCGTCGCCGCGAACGCCGCCGCCCTCGACGCCGCCGTCGACACCGCCAACGCCGAGGGCGCCGACCGCCGCTTCGAGTACTTCGGCCTGCGCACCGTCTACGACCGCTACCTGCTGCGCCACCCTGTGCACCGCACCGTCGTGGAGACCCCGCAGCACTTCCTCCTGCGCGTCGCCTGCGGCCTCTCGCGCACCGCCGAGGAAGCGATCGCCTTCTACCGCCTCATGTCGTCGCTGGCCTACCTGCCCAGCTCGCCGACGCTGTTCAACTCCGGCACCCGCCACACCCAGATGTCGTCCTGCTACCTGCTCGACTCACCGCAGGACAACCTCGAATCCATCTACGACATGTACGGCCGCATCGCCCGCCTGTCGAAGTTCGCCGGCGGCATCGGCGTCGCCTGGACCCGCGTCCGCTCCCGCGGCGCGCTCATCCGCGGCACCAACGGCCACTCCAACGGCATCGTCCCGTGGCTCAACACCCTCGACGCGTCCGTCCAGGCGGTCAACCAGGGCGGCCGCCGCAAGGGCGCCGCCTGCGTCTACCTCGAACCGTGGCACCCCGACGTCCTGGAGTTCCTCGAACTCCGCGACAACACCGGCGAGGAAGCCCGCCGCACCCACAACCTCAACCTGGCCAACTGGATCCCCGACCTGTTCATGCGCCGCGTCGAGGAAGACGGCGTCTGGTCGCTCTTCGACCCGAACGAGCTGCCCGAACTCCCCGACCTGTGGGGCCCGGCCTTCGACGCCGTCTACGAACAGGCCGAACGCGACGGCCGCTACGTCCGCCAACTCCCGGCCCGCGAGCTGTACGCCCGCATGATGCGCACCCTCGCGCAGACCGGCAACGGCTGGATGACCTTCAAGGACGCCGCCAACCGCACCTGCAACCAGGCCGCCGAACCCGGCAACGTCGTCCACCTGTCGAATCTCTGCACGGAGATCCTCGAGGTGACCAGCGACGGCGAAACCGCCGTCTGCAACCTCGGCTCCGTCCAGCTCGGCGCGCACGTCGCCGACGGCGGCCTGGACTGGGACAAGCTCCGCGCCACCGTCCGCACCGCGGTCACCTTCCTCGACCGCGTCATCGACATCAACTACTACCCGACCGGGCAGGCCGCCGCGTCCAACCCGCGCTGGCGCCCCGTCGGCCTCGGCGTCATGGGCCTCCAGGACGTCTTCTTCCGCCTCGGCCTGCCCTTCGACTCCGCCGAAGCCCGGGAAATCTCCACGCGCATCGCCGAAGAGATCTACCTGACCGCGCTGGAAACCTCCTGCGACCTCGCCGCCGCGGCAGGCCCCCACCCGGCGTTCGCCGAGACGCACGCCGCCCGCGGCCGCCTGCAGCCCGACCTGTGGGACGGCGCCACCCCGGCGCAGACCGCCCGCTGGACCGCGCTGCGCACCCGCGTCGCCGCGCACGGCCTGCGCAACTCGCTGCTCGTCGCCGTCGCCCCGACCGCCACGATCGCGTCGATCGCGGGCGCGTACGAGTGCATCGAGCCGCAGGTGTCCAACCTGTTCAAGCGCGAGACCCTGTCCGGCGAGTTCCTCCAGATCAACACGTACCTGGTCCGCGAACTCAAGGCCCGCGGCCTGTGGACCGCCGAGATCCGCGACCGCATCAAGCGCGCCGAAGGCTCCGTCCAGGACATCACCGAACTGCCGGACGACATCCGCGCGCTCTACCGCACCGCGTGGGAACTTCCGCAGCGCGCGCTCATCGACCTGGCCGCGGCCCGCTCGCCCTACATCGACCAGTCCCAGTCGCTCAACCTGTTCATGGCCGACCCGACCATCGGCAAGCTGTCGTCGATGTACCGGTACGCGTGGTCGACCGGGCTCAAGACCACCTACTACCTGCGGTCCCGTCCCGCGACGCGGATCCAGCAGGCGACCGTGCCGGCCGCCGGCGGCTCCGGCGGCGCCTCGGCCGCGGCCCCGGCCGCCCTGCCGCTCGCCGACGAATCCGTCATCGCCTGCTCCCTGGAGAACCCCGAAGCCTGCGAGGCCTGCCAGTGACCCCGACCGCATCCGTTACGGCGGCCCCCAAGCTCCTCGACCCGGGGATGAACCTCACCCTGCGGCCGATGCGCTACCCCGACTTCTACGAGAAGTACCGGGCCGCGATCCGCAACACGTGGACCGTCGAAGAAGTCGACCTGCACTCCGACCTGCCCGACCTCGACCGGCTCGGCCCCGCCGAACGCCACCTCGTGCAGCGGCTGGTCGCGTTCTTCGCCACCGGCGACACGATCGTCGCCAACAACCTCGTGCTCAACCTTTACCGGCACATCAACGCGCCCGAGGCGCGCCTGTACCTGTCGCGGCAGCTGTTCGAGGAAGCCGTCCACGTCCAGTTCTACCTGACCCTTCTGGACACCTACCTGCCCGATCAGGACGAGCGCGCGAAGGCGTTCGCCGCCGTCGAGCACATCCCGTCGATCCGCCGGAAGGCGGAGTTCTGCTTCCGCTGGATCGACTCCGCGATGGGCCTCGAACAGCTCACCACCCGCGACGAGCGCCGGCAGTTCCTGCTCAACCTCATCTGCTTCGCCGCGTGCATCGAAGGCCTCTTCTTCTACGGCGCCTTCGCGTACGTCTACTTCCTGCGCTCCCGCGGCCTCCTCAACGGGCTCGCCTCCGGCACCAACTGGGTCTTCCGCGACGAGTCCGCGCACATGGACTTCGCCTTCCAGGTCGTGGAAACGGTCCGCGCCGAAGAACCCGGCCTGTTCGACGAGGACCTCGCCGCCGACGTCCGCCGGATGCTCGCCGAAGCCGTCGACGCGGAGACCGCGTTCGCGGAAGACCTGCTCGGCGGGGGAGTGGCCGGCATGACGGTCGCCGACATGCGCACCTACCTGGAGCACGTCGCCGACCGGCGCCTCGCCCAGCTCGGCATGCCGCCGGTCTACGGCTCGGCGAACCCGTTCGCGTTCATGGAACTCCAAGATGTGCAGGAGCTGTCGAACTTCTTCGAACGGCGCGTCTCGGCGTACCAGGTCGCGGTCACCGGGACCGTGGCGTTCGACGAGGACTTCTAGACCCGGCACCGCGGACACGGCAGACACTGCGGACACGACAGGCACGGCAGGCCAGCACGGCGGGGCTCCGGGCCGGGCCGCGGCGGTTCACCCGCCGCGCCCGGCGCGGAGCCCTCGCCGTGCCCCCGCGCGGTGGCACTATTGCCGCATGGCAGACGACTCCGCACTTCTCGACCTTTTCCGCCGGCACAAGCGCGGTGTCCTGGTCACGCTCAAGCGCGACGGACGCCCCCAACTCTCCAACGTGGCCTACGAGTACGCCACCAACGCGGACCTCGGCGTGCTCCGTATCTCGGTGACCGACGACCGCGCCAAGACCCGCAACCTCCGCCGCGACCCGCGTGCGAGCTTCCACGTGACCACGAACGACATGTGGGCCTACGCGGTCGCCGAAGGCACCGCCGACCTCACCCCGGTCGCCGCCGACGCCGGCGACCCGACCGTCGAGGAACTCGTCGGCCTGTACCGCGCGGTGCGCGGCGAGCATCCCGACTGGGACGAGTTCCGGCGGGCGATGGTCGACGAACGGCGCCTGGTGATCCGTCTGCCGATCGACCGCGTGTACGGCATGTCCGGCAGCTGACCGGCGCCGCCCGCTCACGACGGCCGGAGCGGCCGGAAGGTGCGGCGCAGGTCGTCGACCCACAGGTCGGGGACCTCCCACGGGATGAAGTGGCCGCCGCGGTCGTGCGCGGTGAGATTGGTGTGCCGGTACCAGGCCGCGCGGTCGGTGGCGAGCCAGCTGTCGACCCGCCCGCCGGTGGTGACGCCCGGCGGGTTCTCGTACGCGACGAACGTCAGGCCGGTCGGCGCTTCGACGGCCGGCTGCCGGTCGTGCGACGGTGTCCACGGGTACCGGTTGTTGTTCGCGTACGTGCGTATCGAACTGCCGATGGTCCCGGTCGCCCAGTAGATGGTGGCGTGCGTCAGCAACTCGTCTTTCGTGAAGACGTTTTCGATGTCGCCGCGGCAGTCGCTCCAGTTCGTCCACCGGTCGAGCAGCCAGGCGAGCATGCCCGCGGGGGAGTCGGCGAGCCCGTACGCGAGTGTGCTCGGCGCCAGGGTGTGCGCGGCCAAGTGCACGGCGAACCGCTTCTCGGTGGCGACGACTTGGCGGTGGATTGCGTCGGGCAGGCCCTCGGGGATCGGCCGTCCGCCGGACAGGTCCCAGCCGCGGTCGCCGTTGAAGAAGTCGAGCCGCTGCCCGGAGCCGATGTGGATGCCGTAGAGCGCGTCCGCGTATTTGTGGCCGAGCTGGCCGGTGACCAGGGCGCCGACGTCGCAGCCGCCCGCGGCGTACTTCGCGTGGCCGAGCACGTCCGTCATGAGGGTGTGCCACACCTCGGCGATCTTCCAGAAGTTCATGTCCGGGTGCACCGGCAGCGGTGCGGAGAAGCCGAAGCCCGGCAGTGACGGCACGACGACGTCGAAGGCGTCGGCCGGGTCGCCGCCGTGCGCGGCCGGGTCCGCGAGCGCGTCCACGACCTTCGCCCAGTGCCAGAACGTCCACGGCCAGCCGTGCGACAGGATCAGCGGCACCGGATCCGGGCCGACGCCGGGCTTGTGCATGAAGTGCACTGGTACTCCGCCGATGTCGACGCGGTAATGCGCGAAGCGGTTGATCGCGGCTTCGGCGGCACGCCAGTCGTACGTGTCGCGCCAGTAGTCGACGAGTCCTTGCAGGGTGGGCCGGTCGACTCCGTAGTACCGGTCGGCATTGCCGGTGTCCTCCGGCCAGCGGGTGAGGTCGAGGCGGGCGCGCAGGTCGGCCAGGACCGCGTCGGGGACGTGGATCGGCGTCGGGGTGAGGGGGAGGGGCGCGGTCGGGGGGACACGTCCGGGCACGGGGGCTCCAGGGGGAACGCGGTCGGAGGGGGGCCGCGGTCGGCGGCGCCACGAGCGCGACTGTAACACGTGTTTATATAAATGCGTGAAGTATTTGCGTGCGCCTACCCGGTATGACAATCACAGGTAACAAGCCCTTGCTTGTATCAAAGTTCCCACCCCGAAACCCCTCGCGGCGACCTCCGGTGTCCTGGACTTGAGCGTCTGCTCAAAAGCCTCTACCGTGGTGTTTGAGCGAACGCTCAAAACCCGCGTCTCCCGGGGAGAACACACCGCCATGCCCGCACCGCCGCTCTACATCGAGACCTTCATCCGGGCGACGCCCGACGCCGTGTGGGACCACACCCGTGAACCCGGCGTGCACCGGCGCTGGGACCTCCGGTTCACCGCCATCTCCGAACTGGGCCCCGAACGCGGGCCCGGGCGCTGCCGCCACCAGTCCTTCCGGTACGCCACCCGGGTGTGCCCCGGCATGACGATCGACGGCCGCGGCACCACGACGGGGGAGCACCGCCGGCCGGACGGCACAGGGGCGTCGTCGCTGCGCTTCGCGTCCGCGCACCGGTTCTCGCCGATCCGCGAAGGCCGGGGCTACTGGCGGTACATCCCCACCGCCGACGGCGTCCGCTTCCTCACCGGCTACGACTACGCGCCCGGCTTCGGCGGCCGTGCGCTCGACCGCCTGGTCCGCCCGCTCATGGGCTGGGCCACCGCGTGGTCGTTCGACCGGCTGCGGCTCTGGCTGGAGACGGGGGCGTCGCCGGAACGGCTGTTCGGCCGTGCCGCCGCCGAAGCCGCGGCGCGCGTCTCCGGTGTTGCGGCGATGGCGTGGCTGACCGGCTCCGCGGCGATAACCGGCCTTGCCGCGGGGACGGCGCTGCTGGTGCCGCCGTTGCCCGGTACTCCGGCGGCGCGCCGGTGCCGGCGTACCCCGCCCGACCGCCGTGCGGCGACCCCGCCCGCGGCTCTGGCCCGTTTGGAGGCCCCGTGAGCACCCTGGTTCCCGTCCGTCGTCCGGCGGCCGTGTCGATGTTCGCCCGTGCGCTCGGGCGGGACTTCGGGCGGCTGCATCCGGAGCTGCGGCGCCGATTCGGTGTCGGCCTGGACGCGGGAGAGGCGTGCGTCGGCACCGGGACGATGCGCCGGATCTGGCAGGGCACGCCCCGGACCCGGCTGCTGCTGGCACCGTTCCTGGCGGTGGGTGACCGGCGGAACATCCTGCTGGCCGAGGCCGGGACGGATGTGCCGTTCCGGATCGAGAACTATCCGTATGTGGACGGGTTCGGCCGCGAGTCGGTGTCGTTCGTCCGGACGTTCGGCCTGCCGCGCCGTACGCGCCGCTTCGACGCGACGATGGTCTACAGCGAGGAACGCGGCGGTGTCGTCGACTACCTGGGCACGCACCAGCACTTGGCCGTCGACCTGCATTTCTCCGCGACGCCGACCGGCGGCCTGGAGATCCGTTCCGGTGCGTACCGCCTGTACGAGGGGCTGCTGGGCATACGCCTGCCCCGTCCGTTGGTCGGGCAGGCATTGGTGCGGGAGTCGTTCGACGACGCCACGGGCCGGTTCCGGATCAAGGTGCGGGTCACCAATCCGCTGCTGGGCCCGCTGTTCGGCTACGAGGGCACGTTCGCGGCGTCGTACCTGGACCTCGGGCACATGCCGGTGCCCGCTAACGTGAAGCCCCGGCGCGAGGAAATCCGCAGCTGACCGCGAGGCCGGGTCCGGCCGGGTCGGCGGCGGGCGCTTGCTGGGACCCCACGATCGCGCGACCCCGGACGGAGACCGGTCACCACGATGAGCACCACCCGGGCCAAACTGCTGCAAGGCACCTTGGACACGCTCCGCGCCCATGGCCTGTCCGGTACTTCGGCCCGCAGCATCGCGGCGACCGCGGGCGTCAACCAGGCGCTGATCTTCTACCACTTCGGCACGCTCGACGAGCTGCTCGCGGCGGCCTGCACGTATGGGACCGAGCAGCACGTCGCGCATTACCGCGACCGGTTCGCCGGGGTGGCGACGATGGCGGACTTGCTGGCGTTGAGCCGGACGATCCGGCACGAGCAGCACGGGGACCTCGTCGTGCTGGGGCACATGTTGGCGGGGGCGCAGACCGAGCCGGCGCTGGCGCGGGCGACGGCGGCGGGGCTGGGGTTGTGGGCGGCGGAGATCGAGGACGTGCTCACGCGGGTGCTGGGGTCGACGCCGCTGGCGGGGAGCCTGGACGTGCCCGGGCTGGCGCGTGCGGTGGCGGCGGCGTTCATCGGCCTGGAGTTGTATGCGGGGGTGGACGCGGAGGGCACCGGTCGGGCATTCGACGCACTCGACCAACTGGGGGCGTTGTTCGGGCTGCTGGAGAAGATGGGGCCGTTGACGCAGCGTGCGGTGCGGCATCAGTTGCGGCGTCCGCGCGGGGAGGCGCGGGCCTGAGCCGTGTCCGGGTGCGGGTGCCTCGTTCCGGTGTCCCCCGCGCGGGCGTGTCCAGTGGCGTGGCCGCACCCTGCGGGGCACATTGGGTGGGTCTGTCAGCATTTCCAGCGCGGCGGACTCCTCATCCCCGGAGGCGGAGCGGCATGGCCGAGATCAACGAGCGGTACACGCAGGGCACCCCGTGTTGGGTCGACCTGATGGCGTCGGACCAGCAGGCGGCGATCGATTTCTACGAGGACCTCCTCGGCTGGCACGGCGAGGTCGGTCCGCCGGAGTTCGGCGGGTATGCGATCTGCGAGCTGCGCGACCGTGCGGTCGCGGGTATCGGCCCGGCGATGTCGATGGACGGTGCTCCGCCGCCGCCGACCGTGTGGACGACGTATCTGGCGGTCGACGACATCGAGCGGACGGCCGCGAAGGTGGAGCAGAACGGCGGCACGCTGTTCATGCCGCCGATGCAGGTCGGCGACAAGGGCAAGATGCTGGTCTGTGCGGACCCGTCGGGTGCGGTCGTGGGTGCGTGGGAGCCGCTGACGTTCTTCGGTGCGACGCGGGTGAACGAGCCGGGCACGCTGGTGTGGAACGAACTGAACACGCGGGACTTGGCGAAGGCCGTGCCGTTCTACGAGGCGGTGTTCGGCGTGAAGTTCGAGTCGATGCCGGAGATGCCGAGCTACCAGGGCATGCTCGCGGGCGGCCGGGTGTGCGCGGGTGCGCAGCAGATCGGCCCGGACATGCCGGCCGAGATGCCGTCGCATTGGCTGACGTATTTCGCGGTGGACGATGCGGACAGCACGACGGCGGCGGCGGTGCATGCGGGCAGCACGCTGCTGCAGCCGGCGTTCGACATGCCTGCGGGGCGGATGTCGGTGGTGATGGACCCGCAGGGCGCGGTGTTCGCGCTGCTGAAGTCGTCGATGTGAGTCTGCGGCTGTACCCGGCCCCGGCCGCCCGTCACGGGCGGCCGGGGCTTGGCCGTGTCCGGGCCCGTGCGGGGGTCTCGTAGGCTGGGGCCATGATCGACGCGATGACCTCGTCCGGCCCGGTGCGCCTGGTGATCTTCGATTGCGACGGGGTGCTCGTCGATTCGGAGCGGATCGCGGTGCGGGTGCAGCGCGAGGTGCTGGCGGGCATGGGGTGGCCGTTGGACGACGGGGAGATCGTCCGGCGTTTCATCGGGCGCTCGGCGCAGTCGATCGGTGCGATCGTCGAGGAGCAGTTGGGGGACGGCGCGGGTGCGCGGTGGGACGAGTGGTTCCATCGGCGGCACCGCGAGGAGGTCGACGCGGGTCTGCCGCTGGTGGACGGGATCGCCGACGCACTCGACGGGATCCTGCCGCATGTGGCGACGTGTATCGCGTCGGGCGGGGATCACGTGAAGATGCGGCACACGTTGGGTGTGACCGGGCTGTGGCCGCGGTTCGAGGGCCGGATCTTCAGCTCGACGGAGGTGGCGCGCGGCAAGCCGGCGCCGGATGTGTTCTTGTACGCGGCGGAGCGGATGGGTGTCGATCCGGCGGCGTGTGTGGTGATCGAGGACAGTCGGTTCGGGGTGGAGGCGGCTCGCGCGGCGGGGATGCGGGCGTTCGGTTTCGCGGGCGGCCTGACGCCGGGGGAGCGGTTGGTGGGGCCGGACACGACGGTGTTCCACGACATGCGGGAGCTGCCGAAGCTGCTGGGGTTCGCCGCCTGAGCGTCCGTCGGCGGGCAGTGGTGCGCGTATCCGCCCGAAGTGGGCGCGCCGGCCGTCGACTTCGTTGGTGGGCTGCGGGTGGCTGCCGGGTCCGGAAGGGGGGATGCCGGCACGGCGGGGGTGACCGTCGGCGCCGTGCGGACGGAGTGCACGGACATCGTGCCCATGGTCGGCATCGTGTGGTGCTGTCCCGTCCGCGCACCGTCCGGAGCAAATGCCGGGTGCGTGTGCGCGAGCCCGCCTAGGCATGAAAACGTGACTCCGACAGCACCCAGGGGTGGGGCTCGGAACGTGAACAAGGGGCGGGCGCGTTGAGGCTTTGTTTTCTCGTCGAGGACCAGTACCGGCACGACGGAATGCCGCTGGCGGTCGTACGCAGACTCCGGACCTGGGGCCACCGAATCGACGTCGTCGAACCCGGCCGCGGCATCGTCGACCTCGACGCCCTCCTGGCCCGCGGCCACGACGCCTGGGTCCTCAAAACCGTCTCCGGCGGCCCCGGCCTCAGCCTCTTCGACGCCGCCGCGGCCGTCGGCATCACCACCATCAACGACGCCCGCGCCGTCCATACCGTCCGCGACAAAGCCGTCGGCGCGGCCCTCGCCCGCCGCCACGGACTCCCGTTCCCGGAAACCCGGTTCGCCGCCTCCGCCGCCCTCCTCGGCGAACTCGACACGGCCGGCGGCCCGCTCGTCGTCAAACCCGTCGCGGGCAACAGCGGCCGCGCCGTCCACCTCGTCCGCAACCCCCGCGACCTCGACACCGTCCGCCGCGAACTCCGCGACGAAGGCTTCCTCCTCGTCCAGCCGTACGTCCCCAACCCCGGCGTCGACTACAAGGTGTACAGCCTCGGCGGCGACCTCCACGCCACCGTCCGCACCTCCCCGTTGCACCCCGACCGCCGCATCACCGCCCGCGAAGTGCCCCTCCCCGACGACCTCGCCCAAGCCGTCACCCGCATCGGCGAGGTCTACGGCCTCGACCTCTTCGGCGTCGACGCGGTCGAAGGCCCCGACGGCTGGACCATCGTCGACGTCAACGACTTCCCCAGCTTCCGCGCCGTCCCGGACGCGGTCGCGCGCGTGGCATCCACCGTGCTGCGCCTGGCCGATGCGGCGCGGGGCACGGAACTGCCGCCCGGTGGCGGTGGCGTGGCAACGGGCACGGTCGGCGGAGGGACGACGGTCCGGGCGGCCGTGGCGGCGGGGCGCAAGGTGCGGGCGTGAGCGGGAGAGTGGCGGGTGGCGTGGTGGCCATCCGTCGGCTCGGCGACGGTCGCCACCCTGCCGGTGCCCGCTCGGCCCCGGCGCACGCCGTGGTTGCCGTCGACCGCAAGGCGTGCGCGTGACCGCCCTCCCCGTCGTCCGCGTCATCAGTGACCGGCCGAACCACCCCACCCTGGCGGCGTTCGCGCGGCTGGTGGCGGGGGAGGCAGTCTCGGGCAGCGGGCGCGTCGGCGTCGGCGGTGATCGCGATCGAGCGGCCGATGCCTCCGGGACCGGCATGCTCGTCGACTCGCCCGCCGCGTGGTCGCTGCAGGGACCAGGACTGCGCGGAATCGCCCGAGCCGGCGGGGTGATCGGGGCGCCTGGCGACCCTGACGGCCTGCATCCTGGTGTGCCGCAAGCAGCGCCCCTGGGTGATGCGTTGCCGCGACTCCCCGCCGCCGTTCCCCGCGCCCGTGATCCGCGCGTGGGTCAACGGGCGCGCTGCGCGGTCGAGTTCGTCCACCCGCGGGAACCGTTCACGGGGCACGATGCGGCCGTCCTCTATCTCCTCAAGTCCCGTGAGGGCGACGCGTTGCGGCTCGCGCGGAGGGCCGAAGCCCAGGGTGTCCGCGTGGTCAACTCGGCGGCGGCTACCGAGGCCTGTCTTGATCGGGTGGCCATGGCGCGGGTCGCGCAGGGTGCGGGGCTGCCGTTCCCGGTGACGGTGGCGTTTGCGGGGCGGCAGGGTGTGGTCGAGTGGGCCGAAGAGCGGGCGGGGGAGTCGCGGCGGTTCGTGCTCAAGAGCCGGCACAGTGGTCGGAGCAACCCCGTACCGGTCGTCGGCAAGCCCCGCGAGCTTGCCGCTGCTGCTGCGGCGTGGGCCGACGAGCCGCTGGTCGTCCAGGACTTCGCGGACGGGGACGGGTGGGACCACAAGTTCTGGGTGATCGGCGACCGCGTGTTTGCGGGGCTGCGGTTGCCGCCGGTGGGCGTGGCGGGGGCCTCGGAGCGCCCGGCTTCGCCGACCGCCCGCGGGGCGTCGGGACTTGCGTCGACGGCCGAGCCTGCGGAGCCTGCCGACGCCGTCGACTCCGGTCACCGCGTCGACCACCCACCCGCCGCCAAGCGCACCGTCGAACTCCCCCCGGACGCGGTGCCCCCGGACTGGTCCGCCCTCGTCCGCCGCGTCGGTGACGCTTTCGGGTTGTCCGTCTACGGCGTCGACCTGCTGGCCGCCCCGGTCGGGCCGGTCATCGTCGACGTCAACGCCTTCCCCGGCTTCCAAGGCGTGACCGGAGCCCCGGAAGCCTTGGCCGAGCTGGCGGCCGAGATCGTCGCGGCCGCCGAGTCGCGCGGGGGAGCGGGGCAGCCGACGGCTGCCCCGCTCCCCTGACCGGCGCCCTCACCCGTCCGGTAAAACGGCGTCGGCAAACGAGGGCGCCCCTACTCCCGGGTCAGGACCGCCAACGCCGCCCCGACCACTGCCATCCCGCTCCACGACAGCACCGACAGCTGCTCTCCGAGCACCACGACCCCCAGCACCGCGGCCGCGGCCGGCTCGGCGAGGGTCAGAGCCGTGGCGACCGACGCCGTGGTGTGGCGCAGGCCGAGGCCGAACAAGGTGTAGGCGATGCACGTCGTCAGTACCGACAAATGCAGGGCCACCGCCACTCCGCGCCCGGTGGTGAGCCAGCCGCCGTCGGCAACGACCAGTGGCAGGACCAGCAGCGCCGCGCCGCCGAACATGACGGCCAGCCCCGGGCGCGCCGGGTGGCCGCGGGCGATGAGGCGCGCGCCGACGGTGGCGTACACCGCGTACGACAGCCCCGCCGCCAAAGCGAGCCCAACCCCGAGCGCGTCCACCCCCGCGCCGCCGCCCGGACGGCCGAGCACCAGCAGCGTGCAGCCGCCGGCCGCGGCCGCGGTCGCCGCCCACCGGCGCCAACCCGCCGCGGTACGTTCCAGCAGCCCCGCGAACACCGGCGCCGAACCCAGCGCGACCACGGTGGCGACCGCGACGCCCGTGCGCGCCACCGCCGGATAGAACGTCAGCGGGTATCCGGCCACCGCGACCGCACCCGCCGCGAGCGCCGTCCGCGCCCGCCGCGAGGACCCGCGGACCACGGCGAGTGTGCCGCGCGTCGTCAGCACCAGCAGGAGACCGCCGAACACCAGCCCGGCACAGCCCACCGCAGCCGGGTGCGCGCCGTCCGGCGCGAAGGACGACACCGTGCCGGTGCTGCCCCACAGCAGGCACGCCACCAGGATCGGCAGCGGTCCGCGGGCGAACACCGTCCAGGCGCCGGGACGTTCGAGAGAAGAAGAGAGCGAGGGAGATACGCGTGTCGACACGCCGTGACCTTCCGATTCCGAAGCGAGGAGAAAAACCGGCATCGAAACGGGCGCACGGCAAAGCGAACCCCGCACTCGGCGGGGTACCTGCGAGGCGAAGCCGCGGCGCCCTAGAAGGCGACCGGCGGCGGGGTGCTGGTGCGGGACACGCGCGGGTCGGGCATGGGGTCAGCGTAGCGCGGGGGGTGGCGGCGCAGCCGTGGATTTCCCGGACGCCGCCGGCCGACGGGGACCGGGCCGGTCACACCGGCGTGAGCGGGGTGTGCGGCCGCGCGGGTAGCTCGACGGCGATCGGGTCGCCAGGTGCGATGTCGCCTCCGGTCAGGACGATGCCCATGATGCCGCCGAGGCGCACCACGTTCCCGTCCGCGTCGCGCGGGGTCAGCCGCTTCATCAGGCCGTCCGAGAAGCCGTTGATCTGCCCGCAAGGGTTGCGCAGGCCGGTCACCTCGACCACCGCGTCCGGCCCGATCCGCAGCAGCGTGCCGGTGGGCAGGCCGAGCAGGTCGACGCCGCGGGTCGTGATGTTCTCGCCGAGTTGCCCGGCCTCGACCGGGTGGCCTTCGGTGCGGAGTTCCTCGTGCAGTTCGTCGTGCATGAGGTGGACCTGCCGCAGATTCGGCTGACTCGGGTCGCGGGCCACCCGCGAACGGTGCTTGACCGTGACACCCGCGTGCACGTCGCCTTCGACGCCGAGCCCGGCGAGGAGCCGGATCCGGCCGCGGTTCGGCTTGGAGAACGAGTACTCCGGGTTGCTGCTCACGGCCTTCACCGTGCCGACCGGTGTCGGTACGGCGTCGGCGGCGTTCGGCGTGGTCATCGGTCCCCTTCACGACGGGTACGCGGGCCGGACGGGCGTCCGCGCGCTTGCCGAGGTGGTGGTCGTCCTGCCCGCCCACGGCCATCATGCCGGATGGCGGTCCGGCTCCTCGCGCCAATATCCCGTGGGAGAGGCCGCCGCGCCGGGCGCGGGGTGGGGCGTCGTCTCGTCGTCCGAGGCATCCCCTTCCGGGCTGTCCGCCGATGCCGACACCGTCCCCGATGCCGACACCGTCCCCGAGTCCGACGCCGACGCCGATGACGCCTCCGTCAACGACGCGGCGAGCGCCATGGCGAGCACCGCCGCCCGCTGCGCCTCGACCGCGGCCTCGCGCAGCCCCTCGCCGCGCCGGGTGCGGGACGCGCGTTCGGGCGGCAGCGCGGCGCGGATCGCGGCGACGGCGGCGGCGAGGTCGGCGGCGGCGGTGCGGGCCGCGCGGGCGGTTTCCCGGTCCGGGTCCGGCGGCGGGGGAGCCGCGTCGGGGTCCGTCGCGCGGCGTTTGCGGTAGGCGCGTACCCGGCACGCGTCGGAGCAGTACTGGCGGGGCCTGCCGCGCCACAGCCGTGCGGGGGAGTCCAGCCCCGAGTTGGCGGCGTCGATTGCGCCGCCGCATTCCGTGCACACCATGCCGCCGAGCCTACGGCGGGATCCCGACTGTCAAGATCGCCGGAGACGGCCTAGCATCACCGGAGTCGCGGCCGGGCCGCGCACCGGCGCCAAGTCGGCGCCGTACGCCACGAGTTCAGGGGGACACCGATGGCCGAGGAACACCCGACCGGGCACGGCGCCGGGGATCCGGAGCAGCCCAGCATCGCCCGCGTCTACGACGCGATGCTCGGCGGCACCGACAACTTCCCCGCGGACCGCGCGGTCGCCGCGAAGATCCAGAGCGTCCTCCCGATCAGCAAGGAGAACGCCTGGCGGCAGCGCGAACTCCTGGCGCGCGGCGTCCGCCACCTGGCGAACGAGGGTATCGACCAGTTCCTCGACCTGGGGTCGGGCCTGCCGACCGTGCAGAACACCCACCAGATCGTCCAGGCCCTCAACCCCGACGCGCGCGTCGTGTACGTCGACAACGATCCGGCGGTGTTCGCGCGCGGCCGCGTGCTGCTCGCGGACGACCCGCGCAGCGCGGTCGTCACCGCCGACCTGCGCGACGTCGACGTGGTCCTGGACCATCCCGAGGTGTGCGCACTCGTCGACTTCGACCGGCCGGTCGGGCTCTTGATGGTCGGTGTCCTGCACCACTTCGCGGACGCCGACGACCCGGGCGGCGTCGTCAAGCGCTACCTGGACGCCGTCCCGTCCGGCAGCCGTCTGTTCCTCACCCACTTCCGGGCGAACCCGCCGGTCAGCGACGACCTCGAGAAGGTGTTCCTGACCATGCTCGGCAGCGGCCGGTTCCGCACGCAGACCGAGATCGAGGCGTACTTCGACGGCCTGGTCCTCGACGAGCCCGGCGTCGTCGCCATGCCGCTGTGGAAGCCGGACGGACCGGTCGCGGTCCCGCTCGACACCTCCGGCGAGATGATCGCGGCGGGAAGCGGCCGCAAGCCCTGACCACCGCGCGACGGGCCCGTCGTCCGACGGAGGAACACCGGGCCGGCAACGGCCGATCGGCGCCGCCACGGTGCCGATCGGCCGCGGACGCTAAGCCAATTGGTGTATCAATCGGGCAAAAAGCGGGTGTTCTGCGGCGGGAGCGCACCGAATCGGCATGTGATGGACGTGCGGATCCATTCCGGACCGCTTGTCTGCAGGAGGCCTTCGTGCGTAAGCCCATCCCGTCGAACCGATCCCGCCGCTCACCGTTCGGTGCGCCGTTCCGCACGCCGCTGCGCACGTCGTTGGGTGCGGCCGCCGCGACGGCCGTGGCCGCCGGGCTGCTGTGCACGACGCCCGCGACCGCTGCCGTACCGCACCGCGCGGATGCGCCGCCCGGCGCGGCGGAAACGCGCCGCGTCGACGTCGTGGCACGCGTCGCCGCGTTCTGGGACCAGTACAAGTCCGCGGTCCTGGGCACCAACCCGGACATGAACCCGACCGAGGTCCGCAACGAGTTCCTCACCGCCGACCTCAACGCTCAACTCGACGCCTGGGCCGAACAGAACGGCGCCGACCCGATCTTCCGCGCGCAGAACGTCCCGATCGGCCGCGCGATCAGCTACGAGGACAGCGGCGCCGGCCACGCGACCGTGATCGTCACCCAGCAGTGGAGCGACGGCAGCTCGAACGACGTCTGGTACAGCGTGCCGCTCGACGGCTCGCGCATCGACGGCCTGGAGGACCCCCCGGCGTAGGCGGCAGCCGGTTGCCGGGACGGGCTGTCCTGCGGAGGGCAGTCCGTCCCGGCTTGGCCGTTGCTCGTCCCGGTTTCCCGTTGTGCTGGTGTTCCCCTGTTCCGCTATTCCGCTTTTGCGCGTCGAGTCGTGCCGGTCAGCGGCACGTCCACCCGGCATGCCGCGACACTCGGCCGCTGCCGCGGTCCACGCACAGTTCATCGGCGTTGTGGTCGATCCAGTACGCCTGCCCGCGATCGATGAACACGGGCTGGTTCAGCCGGAACCAGCCGATCCGCGTCGCAAGCAGCAGACGCTCGGCTGTCGTCCGCGTTTCCATGCGCAACTCCTTCAACCCGTGGTCGGTAGAGAATCCTGCCAGTCGGGCAGGCGCATCGGACACTCGATTTTCACGGGCCCGGGCCATGCCCTACGGCGGCTGCCACGGGTATTCGACTGTCCGGCTATTCGACTACCCGGCTATTCGACTACCCGGCTACTTCGGCTGTCCGGTTCATCCGCCCGACCCGTCCGACGAGCGGCGGTCGCGGACTTGCTTGCGCAGGGCCTCCGGTACCGGGCCGAGGCCGGGGGAGAGTTCGCCGATGCGGCTCTTGGCGGCCCGGCGTTCGCCCCAGGTGGCGAGGCGCGGCAGGCGGCCGTGGTGGGCGAGTACCGCCAGCGTCGCGCCGTCGCGCGACACGTCCGACAGCGGTCCGGTGAGGGCGCCGTCGCGGGCGGCCAGCGCGGAACGCCGGGCGTCGGCGCGGCGCAATGTGACGTGGTGGTACGGGAAGAGCCCCAGTCGGCGGCCCTCGTCGACCTTCACGACGCGTTGCGCCGCCAGTTCGGCACGCACGATGCCCGGGGCCGTCCGGTCGCGGCTGCCGACCCAGCGGCGCCACGTGCGGGCCCGTTCGGTGTCGGCGATGCGTGCGAGCAGGTCGGCCTCGAGCCGGCCCGCGGGCGGGGCGGCGTGTCGGGCGGTCACCCGTACCTTGCCGTTGTCGTCGGCGACGAGGCCTTGGTCGAGCAGGGACTGCAATGCCGCGGCGTTGAGGGCGAGGCCGAAGTGGGCGCCGCCGGCAACGCCGCCGTCGAGGCGGCAGGCGATCAGGAACAAGCGCTGGGACAGGGTGAGTTCGCTAGCGGGCCGCGGGTGTTCCGGCGTCCGTGTCGCGGGGCGGCGCGGTGTCCGCGGGCTGTCGGCGTGGTCCTGGGGTTCGGGCCGGGAGGTCGTCCCGGCATTGTTCCGGCGTGTGCTTCGCATGAGGCATTCCTTCCGCCCGCGTTTTCCCCCGGCCGCGCAGCGCCGCCCAGCGCCGCGCGATGCGTCGGCGTCCGGGCGGTCCCGACGAGAGCAGCAGTGTTGCCACCGCGGCGGCCGTGGTGGCCCACACGGCCGCCGTCTGCACCGCCGTTGCCACCACGTGCCCACCCCCAACACCGAACCCGTACCCGCCGCCGCGACGACCCGGCCGAGCCGGGAGGCGGGAGCCTCGCGACGCTCGACCTGACGATTCCGAAGTTAGCAAAGTGATATCACTTTTTACCGAGGGATATCCCTCGGATCGGTGCGGGAGGGCATGGGGCTCAGTCGCTCCCGCTCGTGCCGTTCCGCCGGTTCCCGCGCCGCCGACGCCGCGCCGCATCCCGGCTCAGCCCGCTCGCCGCCGTCGTCGCCCGCGCCACCGCCCGCACCCGCGGCGGCCCGCCGCGCGATGCCCACACCACGCACACGCAGCCGAACACGACGGCTGCCAGGACGATCACCAGCACCACAGGGATCATGCTCTGCCCCCGAATCCGTCGATCGCACCAACCGCTCCGTATGCCCGAATTCTGCCAGGCCGCCCCGATTCCCGTGCGCATCGCCGAGGCATGCAGGCAGCGCAACCCCCTCGAACGCCGCATCGACAAGCTCGAAGCATCGCGAGGCCCGGCCACCCGCTACGGCACGAACGCCCAGGCCGGACCCGTCCGGCTCCTGCCGCAGCCGCGGAACCTGCTCGACCGGGCCGGCCTACCGCCGCGACCTCGATCTCGCCCCTGCCGGGGACCCGCCCGCCGCGCCCGCGCCGGAACGATCAGTCCTCCTCCAGCCACCGCGCCTTCTCTTCGTCCGACGGGGCCGGGGTGTCGACGATGTGGGGGACGAAGCGGGCGTAGAAGTCGGTGACCGGGCCGTCGGATTCGCGGATGCCCAGGCCGGCGGGCTTGCCGTCGACGATCCAGGAGCCCAGGACGACCTGGTTGCCGTCGAGGTCGGGCAGGGGCACGTACTGCTGGAAGCACCAGCCTTCGGAGCCGTCGTAGTCGACCGTCGGGTGCACGTACTCCGCCTCGGGTGTGACGATGCGGACCGAGTCGCCCTCGCGGCCGTGAAGCGGCTTGGCGACGTAGGAGGTCAGGTCGCGCGGGGAGTCGAGGTAGGCCGGGAGGAGGTTGGGGTGGCCCGGGTACAGCTCCCACAGGGTGGCGAGGATGGCCTTGTTCGACAGCACCACCTTCCACGCCGGCTCCAGGAACGTGCACGCATCCGGGTGTTCGACGACGTGGGCGCCGAACGGCTCGGAGAGCATGTCCTCCCACGGGTACAGCACGAACATCGTGTCGACCACCCGCTCGTCGAGGTCCACGAACCGCAGTGCGCCGTCGTGCCAGCCGATGTCGGCGACCTCCAGGCCGATCGTCGTCAGGCCCGCCTCCGCCGCGGTGTCGCGCAGGTACGACGAGGTGAGCCATTCCTCGTCGAAGTCGGTGCCGCCGACATGGGCGAAGTGGACGATGTCGGAACGCAGTTGCGGTCGCATGCGCTGCCAGGCGCGGACCAGGCGCTCGTGCAGGCTGTTCCACTGGTCGCGGTGCGGGAACCGGTCGCGCAGCCAGTACCACTGGATCATCGACGCCTCGATCAACGTCGTCGGCGTGTCCGCGTTGTACTCGAGCATCTTCACGTCGGCGATGTCGCCGTTCTCGCCGCCCCACGCGAAGTCGAAGCGGCCGTACAGGCTCGGCTGGTCGAGCGTGGCGCGCAGGTAGCCGCGTGCCTCCTCCGGCAGCGAGAACGCGCGCAGGTCCCCGCGGTCGAGGACGTGCCGGGCCGCGGCCACGCACATCTCGTGCAGTTCGCGCGTGACCTCCTCGAGGCGGTCGATCTCGGCGAGGGTGAAGCGGTAGTACGCGTTCTCGTACCAGTACGGCACCTCGCTGCCGTCGTCCAGCTTCGTCGCCGAATACAGCATGCCCTGAGCCTCGACCAGGTGCCGGAAGTCCGGCCTCGGGTCGATCCCTATCCGCTCCACGTCACACCCTTCCGGCGGCCGCGGCGCAGCCCGCGGCCGAGCCGACGAAACGATCGGCCGCGCCCTGTCCAACGAAACGATCCTGCATGTCAGCCGCCTCCGCCGGTTCCGCCTCCGCCGCCGAACCCGCCGCGGCTGATGCTGCCCGAACCGGGCCGCACGAACGTGCCGCCGCCCCCCGAATTCACCGAACTTCCGCTGTCCGGAAGTGCGTTCTCGCTCTTCCCGGACTTCCGCGGCAGGTAGTACCAGCCGTACACGCCGGTCACGTCCGTCAGACACAGCGAATCGGCGACCCGCATCATCGTCGCGCGATGGACGCAGATCTCCGCGTAGTCGGACTTCTTCGAACCCTTCGAACTGCACGCCGTCAACGCACTCGCCAACGTCAGCGTCAACGTCGCGGCCACCGTCGCCGACCGCAGCCGGCGCCCCGCATGCGGAGGTTTCGCCACCCCGCCCTCCCCGTCATCGGTCCCATCCGGACCCGGGACGCTACCGGGCCCCGCCGCCGCCCCACCAGACGGGTGTCCCTCGACCTGGACGCAGCCGCCCGTGATTGGATCGGACGCGGACCGGCCCGGCCCCGCGCCACCGCGCAACGCCCCGCCGAACCGCCAAACCGCGAAAGCCTTGAAGCTGCAACGCTTCGAACCGCCGAACCCGCATCCGGGGGACACCACCCCGCCCCGCACCCGGAGCCGTACCCCGGCACCGGCCCCGCCCAGGGAGGAACCGCCATGACCCAGCCCGGCGTTCTGCTCGTCACCGGAGCGAGCAAAGGCATCGGGGCCGCCGTCGCCCGTAGCGCCGCCGCGGCCGGCTGGGCCGTCGCCGTCAACTACGCCGCCGACGAAGCCGGCGCCGCCCGCGTCGTCGCCGCCGTCGAAGCCGACGGCGGCCGCGCCGTCGCCCTCGCCGGCGACGTCTCCCGCGAACCCGACGTCGTGCGCCTGTTCGACGACGCCGAAGCCAAACTCGGCGCCCCCGTCACCGCACTCGTCAACAACGCCGGCATCGTCGGCAGGCACGGCCGCTTCGCCGACCTCGACACCGAAGCCCTCCAGCGCACCGTCGACATCAACGTCACCGGCCTGATGCTGTGCGCCCGCGAAGCGGTCCGCCGCATGTCCACCCGCGCCGGCGGAACCGGCGGCCACATCGTCAACATCTCCTCCCGCGCCGCCCAGGTCGGCAGCCCCGGCGAATGGGTCCACTACGCCGCCACCAAAGGCGCCGTCGACAGCCTCACCCTCGGCCTCGCCAAAGAAGTCGCCGGCGAAGGCATCCGCGTCAACGCCGTGGCCCCCGGCCTCATCGACACCGGCCTGCACGCCGCCGCCGGACAACCCGACCGGCTTGCCGCCAAAGCCCACGAAGTCCCCCTCGGCCGCGCCGGAACCCCGCAGGACTGCGCCGACGCCGTGCTGTGGCTGCTCTCCGACCGAGCCGCCTTCGTGATCGGCGCGGTCGTCCCGGTGGGAGGCGGACGCTGATGGCCACCGTCCCCCAACCCGCCGCGGATCCGGAGGCGGGCTCGCTCCTGGCCCGCATCGACGCCTACTGCGACACCGCACCCCGCGGCAGCGTCCCGCCCGAGGACCACGGCCCGCTCACCCTGTTCCTCCCACACGACGGCAGCTGGCCCTACTACGCCCGGCCCACCCCCGGCCACCCGGCACCGCCGACCGCGGCCGATGTCGCCGCCGTCCGCCGCAGACAACGCGAACTCGGCGTCCCCGAAGCCCTCGAATGGATCCACGAGACCAGCCCCGGACTGGCCGCGGCCGCCGCACACGCGGGCATGCACGTCCACAGCCACCCGCTCATGGCCCTGGACCCCGACGCCTTCGCCGCTGCGCCCGTGCCCGCCCCGCCGGACGTCGACGTACGGCGCATCGCCCACGACGCCCTCGACCTCGCGATCGTGCACAGCGTCCCGGCCGTCGCCTTCGCCGAACCCGGCACCCGCATCGGCCTCGGCGGCCCGGAACTGCGCGACGCCGCCGCGCCCGGCCAACCGGTCGAGCTGCTGCGTTACCTGGGGGCCCGCATGCGCACCGGCGAGACGGTCACGTACGCGGCGTACGGCACCAAAGGCCCCCTCGCGACCGGCAGCCACCTTCCGCGCACCACGCCCGGCCCCGCCGGGGCACGGGCCACCGAACTGGTCGCCATCGGCACCCTCCCCAGCGCCCGCCGCCGCGGCTTGGCCGCCGCGATCACCTGGCACCTGGCCGCCGACGCGCTCGCGGGCGGTGCCGCGCTCGTGTTCCTCAGCGCGGGCGACGAGGACGTGGCGCGGGTGTACGGGCGACTCGGGTTCCGGCGGGTGGGGACGGCGATGATCGCGGAGGGGCGCGACGAAGTCATGCCGTGAGGCCGCAGGGCGCCCGCCGGCCGACGGACTCGTGCCGACGGCCGGACGCCTGCCGGTTGCCGGGCCTTGTCGGCTGCCGGGCTGTCGCCGACTCGGCTACTTGAGCGCGCTCTTCGCCTGCCACTGGGCGTAGCTCAGCTGCCAGGCGCCGAAGCCGTTGCCGGGGTCGGTGGTGGCGGTGCTGTTCGAGCCCTTGACGACGACGGGGTCGCCGACCTGGACGCGCTCGTAGAACCACTTGGCGTCCTCGACGGTCATGCCGACGCAGCCGTGGCTGGTGTTGTCGACGCCGATGTTCGCGGTGTTCCACGCGGCCGAGTGGAAGAACGTGCCCGACGAGGTGAAGTGGACCACCCACGGCACGTCGGGCAGCTTGTAGCTGTCGCCGAGGCCGACGGTCTGCGAGTCGAGGGTCTCCGTGGCGTTCTTGCCGAGGATGACGTGCGTGCCGCCGCGCGTCGGGAACTCGTCGGAGCCGGCGGACATGGCCAGCGTCTTGACGGTCTCGCCGTTCTCGATGACCTTCACCTTGTGGTTCGGGACGTCGACCTCGACGACCCGCCCGGTTCCGACGGTGAACGTCGAGGCGTAGTCGCGGGCGAAGTAGGTGCCCTTGCCGCTCTTGACGCCGGTGAGGTCGGCGTTGAGCGTCACTTTCGTGCCGGGCTTCCAGTACTCCTTGGGCCGCCAGTCCACCCGGTCCTTGCCGGTGATGTCCTTGATCCAGCCCCACGAGCCCTCGGTCGGCACCGACGCCGTCACGTTCAGGTGCCGCTCGACCTCGGCCTTGTCGACGACCGGATAGTCGAACGTGATCGACACCGGCTGTGCGACGCCGAACGTGCCGCCGTCCGCCGGCTTCATCGCCAGCTTGTTGATCCGGTCGGCCTTCGCGGTGGTGAACGTGCTGGTCGACGACCCGTCCTTGCCCGTCGCCGACCGTGAGTCGACCGACACGGTGTAGACGGAGCCGGGCACGGTCTTGCCGCTGGACGTCCAGGTCAGGCCGTCCGCCGACAGCGAGCCGCGCACCGTCCCGCCGTCGGTGCCGGATATGCGTACTCGGGTCAGGACGCCGTCGGCGGCGGTCACCGTGATCGCTTTGCCGGGCTCGATGCCGGTCGCCTTGTTCGCCGGGTCGACGGTGACGCGGGCGCCGTCGGGGTCGGGGACGGGGGCCTGGTTCTTCTCCTGCCCGGTGTTCTTGTCCTGCGGGTCTGGTGTGCCTGCGGAGGCCGTTCCTTGCGGGCTGCTCGTGCCCTGCGGGGTGCTCGTGCCTTGCGCGGAGTTGCCGGACGATCCGCCCCCGCCACATGCCGCGAGCAGCAGCACGGACGCGGCGGCGACGGCAGGCAGGGCAACGGCGGTACGGACGCCCTTGCGGGGCCCGGGTATCGCGGCGCGACTCACAGAGAAACCTCATCGGTCATCGTCAGGGAACCGGGTGATTCTCCCTTTATCGCTGAACAACGTCCAAATCATCCGAGATGGTTGCGTGGGAATGGTCACATGGGGGGGTTTGGGGAGGTGTGGGGGGTGGGGGTGGCGGGGGGTACGGGGGCGTTTCGGTGTTCGGGTGTGAGGTGGGGGAGCGGTGGGATCAGGCGTCTACGGGGCGCGCGCTCCCGCGATGCGGGGGCGGCGCGGCCCGGGCACTCGCCGGGCCGGGACAATCGTCGGATGAGCGACCACAACCACCCGGACGAGCCCGACTCCCCGGCGGACCCCATCCCGGTCTCCCGGCCCGTCGACCTTGGCCGGGCGGCCCTGCTCCCCGACGTCGACCGCCCGCGCGCCTGGCTGCTGACCTTGGACGGGTCGCCGCAGTCGTACGTGGACCTCGACGAGCCCGAGTACGTCGAGTTCGAATACGCCCGCCGCCTCGCCCACGTCCTCGACCTCGCCGCCGCGCCCGGCCGGCCCCTGGACGTGCTGCACCTCGGCGGCGGCGCCCTCACCCTCCCGCGCTACGTCGAAGCCACCCGCCCCGGTTCCCGCCAGCACGTCGCCGAACTGGACGCCGCCCTCGTCACCCTGGTGACCGAACACCTGCCACTGCCGCCCGGCGCGCCGATCGACGTCGAGGTCGGGGACGCGCGCGCGGTTCTGGCCGCGCGGCCCGCGGCCTCCGCCGACGCGATCATGGCCGACGTGTTCGGCGGAGCGCTCATCCCGCGGCACCTGACCAGCATCGACTTCCTCGCCGACGCGGCCCGGGTGCTGCGCCCGGGCGGCGTGTACGCGGCCAACCTCGCCGACGGCGGCGCGCTCGTGTTCCTCCGCGGCCAGACCGCGACCGCACGCGCGGCGTTCGCCCATGTGGCGCTCATCGCCGAGCCCGAGCACCTCGACGGCACCCGCTTCGCCAACGCCGTCCTCGTCGCCTCCGACGCGCCCCTCCCGTCGGACGCTCTCGCCGCCCGTGCCGCCGCCGACCCCTACCCCGCCGTGGTCCTCACCGGCCGCGACCTGACCGCCTTCGCCGCGGGCCACCCCATCGTCACCGACACCACCGCAATCGGCTCACCCGCACCACCCCGCGGTGTATTCGGCATCGGCTGACGAACCGACGGATCCACGACCTGACGGGCTGACGATCCGAAGGCGGCTCGGCCGAGTCAGCGTGTCGTTCGGCTTCGTCCGCCTACCAAGCCGGCCGTGGATCACGCAGTTCCATCGGAGTCTGCTCGGGCAGGCTTCGGCCGGTGTCGGTGCGCATCAGGAACCCCGGGTCGGGTTCGAACTCGTCGGTGGACGGCGCCGGCTGGTGGAAACGCTCGGTGCGGGGGAGGGCGATCTCCACGAGCTTGCCATCCTGGAACATCCACAGACCGAACACGTCGTCGTCCTGGTCGCGGAGCAGCACCTGCACCGTTTCCGGGCGCGGCCACGGCAGCGACTCGAGGTGCTTGAGCAGCCCCTTGCGGGCGCGCATCTTCTCGAATTCCAAGGCCCAGCCGAAGTCGAAGCCCCACTGGCCTTCAATCGGCACGAAGTGGCCGCGCCACGAGTGCTCGCCACCCTCGCGCGTCAGCGGTTCCATGACCTCCTCCGCGCCGCGTGCCAGCACGATGACCTCAGCGTCTCTGCTCATGCCACGGATACCACCGCATCCCCGGAGCCCACGGCAACCGAATTCACCGGCCGTCACCTGGATCCTCCCGAACCCGCGCGCCGTCGTGCCGCCGACGCCCGCCGTGGGTCCGTGTCTCCGACCGCGGCGCACGGCCGGGCTCAGCCCGCTCCGGCCGTCGGCGGCCCCGCCGGCTGGCTCCGGTACAGCGTCGCGTCGCGGACGACCGCGCCTGCGGCGAGTACGCCGACGATGCCCGGGCCGAGAATGCCCGCGTCGCCGATCGTCTCCGCCGCCATCACCAGGACCGCAATCGGTGCCCGCACGATCGGTCCCAGGCACGCGGCCATGCCGACCACCACGAACACCGTCGGATCGTGCGGTGCCATGCCGAGCGGCTCGGCGACGCGCCAGGCCAGCGCTCCGACGCCGCCGCCGATGACCAGCCCCGGTCCGAACACGCCGCCCGAGCCGCCGAATCCGACGGAGACCGAGGTGGCGCACAGTTTGGCGGCGGGGATCGCCAGCACCACCCACCACGGCACGCCGGCCAGCACGTCGTGGTCCATCAGTGCCGGCAGCAGGCCGTACCCGGTGCCGAGTACCCCGGGTATCAGCAGACCCAGGGCCCCGGCGAGCAGGCCTCCCGTCGCCGCGGTCAGCATCAGCCGCGGGGCGGACCGGGCCCACGCCGCGACACGGTCGTGGACACCGCAGAAACACGCCGCGTAGAGCCGTCCGGCCGCGCCCGCCGCCACACCCACGACGGCCAACGCCACCACCGCACCGACCCCGCCGATGCCTCCGGAAACCGAGCCGGGCCGGACGCTGTGGACACCCAGCAGCGGATCGACCCCCACGAGCGTCCCCGACCCGACACACACGCCGAAGACCAGTTGCGCGAACACCGCGGACACCAGCGCCTGAGGCAGCACGCGGAGATCTGCGCCCCGCCGGTACAGCATCTCCGCCGCCAGCAGCGCACCGCCCAACGGCGCCCGGAAGATCGCCCCGACCCCGGACCCCAGCCCCACGACGACCGCCGTACGCGCCTGTTCCGGCGAAAGCCCGGCCCGGCGCGCGACGACGGAGCCGACGGCGGCGGACATCTGCGCCGCGGGCCCCTCGGTCCCCGCCGACCCGCCCGTCCCGATGGTGAGCGCCGAGGCGACCGCCTTGACCACCGGGACCCGCGCCCGCATCCCCAGCGGATCGTGGTGGGCGGCGTGGATGGCCGCGTCGGTTCCGTGCCCGCCGGCCTCCGGGGCCAGCCACTTCGCCAAACCCGCCGCGCACGCCGCCCCGGCTGCGGCCACCAGCGGCACCGCCCAAGGCCGGGACGCCGACGGCATCACGCTGCCGGCCGCCGCGCCCGCCACGGGGCGGAAGCCCGAGGCCCCGGTGAGCAGATACCGGGTACAGACGTCCAGTAACCCGTGCAACCCGGCCGCCCCCAGCCCGGCGACCGATCCGACGACCACGCACAACGGGAGCCAACGGGCGAGGGAGTTGTCCTCGGTCGGCAGCCAACGACCCTTCACGCGTTCCTTTTCCACGACACCGCCGAGACGGGGCGGCCCCTCGCCCGGACCGAACCTCCGGCCCGGACCGGGCCGCACCTCACCCGGACGAATCAACCGCCCCGCCCTCGCTCCCGAACGCCTTGCGGTGTACCGCCCACGCGTCCGCCACAGGCCCCACGTGCTGGAGCTTGTCCGGGTTGAGGACGCCGCGGATCGTCTGGATCCGCCCGCCGAAAATATCGAGCGTCAACGTGCTCAACACCTTGTTGTCCCGATCGCGCAGGACAGCCCCCGGCTGTCCGTTGATCTCGTGCGGTTCCAGGACGACGCCGATGCTGCGGAAGCGCGGCAGCAGCGCCGCCAGCAGCTGCGCCACGTTGTCGGAGCCGGCGGCTTGGCTGGCCAGCAGCGGCGCCTTCCCGCCGCTGTCGCCGGCCATCCGGACGTCGGCGGCGAGGAGTTCGCGCAGTCCGTCGACGTCGCCGGCGCGGAACGCGTCGAAGAACCGTGCGGCCAGTTCCTCGCGTTCCCGGCGGTCGGCTTCGAAGCGCGGGCGTCCTTCGTCCATGTGACGCCGGGCCCGTACCGCGAGCTGGCGGCACGCCGCCTCCGACCGCCCGACGGCCGCCGCGATGTCCGGGAAACCGAAAGCGAAGACCTCGCGCAGGACGAACACCGCGCGTTCGAGCGGGCTCAGCCGTTCCAGGAGCAGCAGAGCGGCCATCGACAGCGAGTCGGCCAGCTCGGCCGAACGCTCCGGGTTCTCGTACGGGTCGTCCAGCAGCGGCTCGGGCAGCCACGGCCCCACGTACCGCTCCCGCTGGATGCGCGCCGAACCGAGCACGTCGATCGAGATCCGGGTGACCACCGCCGACAAGAACGCCCGCGGCGAGGCCGGTTCGGTCGGTGACATCTCCCACCGCAACCACGTGTCCTGGACCGCATCCTCCGCCTCGGTCACCCGTCCGAGGATCCGGTACGCGATCGAGAACAGCAGCGGCCGCAGCTCTTCGAACTCCTCGGTACGCGTCACGCTGAATCCTCCGCACGCTCGGTGTCGGCCCGGCCGACGATCACGGTCACCTGACGCACGACTGCATCAGCGCTCCCCGAGACGAGACAGCCCGCCGGACTGTGACATCGGCGCGACGGGCGCGGCGAAGCCGGGGCTTGAGGAACATCTATGTCAGATCGTGCGCTAAGCCTTCTCCGGGCTGATTGGCGCGTTGACCTGGGATGATTGCGGGGCGGAGCCTTCGCGGGTCGTTGCTGTCGACCTTCGGAGGGCTGTGGTGGCGGTCGAGTTCCTGTCGGATGAGCAGGCGGCCAGGTACGGGGCGTTTCACGGGGCGCCGTCGCGGGCGGAGTTGGAGCGGCACTTCTTCCTGGACGACGCGGACCGGGAGTTGATCGAGGGCAAGCGGCGGGCGCACAACCGGCTCGGGTTCGCGGTGCAGTTGACGAGTGTGCGGTTCCTGGGCCGGTTCATGCCGGACCCGCGGCGGGTGCCGGCGGAGGTCGCCGAGTACCTGGCGGATCAGCTCGGGATCGCGGATCCGTCGTGCCTGAAGGAGTACGGGGAGCGCGACGGGACGGCGCGGACGCATGCCGGGGAGATCCAGGACGCGGGCGGCTGGAGGGACTTCGCCGAGGTCCGCGAGGAGTTGGTCGTGTGGTTGGACGCGCGGGCGTGGACGACCGGGGACGGGCCGAAGGCGTTGTTCGACGCGGCGGCCGGGTGGCTGCGCGAACGGCGGGTCCTGCTGCCCGGAGCGAGCCGTCTTGCCCGGCTGGTGGGGACGGTGCGGGAGGCGGCGAACCAGCGACTGTGGGACACACTGTGCGGGATGCTGACGACGGGGCAGCGCGGGGTGCTGGACGCGCTGTTGACGGTGCCGCCGGGCGCGCGGGTCTCCGAGCTGGACCGGCTGCGACGCGGCCCGGTGCGGTTCTCCGGCCCGCAGATGAAGAAGGCACTGGAACGCGTCGCGGAGATCGCCGCGTTGGGCATGGGCGAGCTGGACGTGTCGGCGATACCGCCGCGCCGGCTGGCGGAGCTGTCCCGGTACGGGGTGGACGGCAAGGCGTCGCTGCTCAAGCGGCACACCGACGAACGGCGGCTTGCGACGCTGCTGGCGACTGCGGTGCATCTGGCGGAGCGAGCGGTGGACGACGCGCTCGACCTGTTGGACGTGCTGGTCGCCACGAAGCTCCTGGCACGGGTCGAGCGGGAGAGCGCGAAGGCGAAGCTGAAGACGCTGCCGCGCGTTGAGCGGGCGTCGGCGAAGCTGGCGACCGCGTTCCAGGTCGTCTTCGACACCACCGCCGAGCAGGTCGACACCGAGACCGGGGAGGTCACCCCGCCTGAGGTCGATTCGCTTGTGGGGATGTGGGAGCGGATCGAGGCGGTGGTCCCGCGCGACGAGCTGGCCGCGGCGATCGCCGCGCTGTTCGAGCTGACGCCGCCGCTGGACTCGGACGCCGATGCGGCGTGGCGGGCGCTGCTGGTGTCCCGGTTCGGCACCGTGCGGCCGTTCCTGAAACTGCTCGTCCAAGTCGTGGACTTCGGAGCCACCCCGGAAGGCGCGCCGGTCCTGGCCGCGCTGAAGACGCTGCCGGAGCTGGCCAACCGCAAGAAGGTCGCGCCTGCGGAGATCGACACCGACCTGCTCACCGGCTCATGGCGGCGCCTGGTGCTGGCAGCGCCGGGGCTGGAGCCAGGCACGGTGGACTGGAAGGCGTACGTGTTCTGCGTCCTAGAGCAGTTCCACCGGATGCTGCGCCGGCGTGAGGTGTTCGCGAAGAACTCCTCCAAGTGGAGCGACCCGCGGGCCAAGCTGCTCGCCGGCGACGCATGGGCGCTCACCAAGCCCACCGTGCTGGCGTCGCTGAACCTGCCCGCCAGCCCCGGCGCGCACCTGGAAGCGCGCGCCGCGCTGCTGGACGGCACCTACCGCGAGGTCGCGGCCCGGGTGCCGAAGGGCGCACAGATCACGTTCGACGACGCGGGCCGCCTGCACTTCGCCGCGCTGGAGCCCGAGCCCGAACCCGCGTCGCTGCTGGACCTGCGGGCGGCGGTGAACGCGATGCTGCCGCGCGTCGACCTGCCCGAGGTCCTGCTGGAGGTGTTCTCCTGGACCGGCGCGGACGCCGCGTTCACCTCGGTGACCGGCGGCGAGGCGAGGCTGAAGGACCTGCACATCACGATCGCCGCGCTGCTGGTCGCACACGGCTGCAACGTCGGCTACACCCCGGTGACCGGCGGCGCCGACGCGCTGAAGTACGGCCGACTGTCCCACGTCGACCAGACCTATCTGCGGCTGGCGACCTACCGGGCGGCGAACGCCACGCTCATCGAGCACCAGACGGCCATCCCTCTCGCGCAGGCGTGGGGCGGCGGGCTGGTCGCGTCCGTCGACGGCATGCGATTCGTGGTGCCGGTGCCGAGCGTGTACGCGCGCCCGAACCCGCGCTACTTCGGGCGCCGCGGCGGCGCGACCTGGTTGAACCTGCTCAACGACCAGGCCGCCGGGCTGGGCGGCAAGGTGGTGGCCGGCACCCCGCGCGACTCGCTGTACGTACTCGATGTGCTCTACGACCGCGACGGCGGGAAGCGCCCGGAGATGATCGTCACCGATACCGCGTCGTACAGCGACATTGTCTTTGGCCTGCTGACCTTGGCAGGGTTCGCATACGCGCCGCAACTGGCGGACCTGCCGGACCAGAAGATGTGGCGCATCGACCGCGCCGCCGACTACGGAGCCTTCGACGGCGCGGCCCGCGGCCGGATCGACCTGGACCGGATCGAGCGCCACTGGGACGACATCCTGCGGATTATCGGCTCGATCCACACCGGCGCCGTGCGCGCCTACGACGTGATCCGGATGCTGTCGCGCGACGGCCGCCCGACCCTGTTGGGCGACGCGATCGCGCACTACGGGCGGATCGCGAAGACCCTGCACATCCTGCGGCTGGCCGACGAGCCCGGCTACCGCCGCCAGATCAAGGTCCAGGCCAACCTGCAGGAGGGCCGGCACGCGCTCGCCCGCAAGATCTTCCACGGGAAGAACGGGCAGCTCTACCAGCGCTACCAGGACGGCATGGAGGACCAGATCGGCGCCCTCGGCCTGGTACTGAACGCCCTGGTCTTGTTCAACACCCGCTATATGGACGCCGCCGTCACGAAGCTGCGCGCAGACGGGTTCGACGTCCGCGACGAGGACGTCGCCCGCCTCTCCCCGTTCGTCCGGCACCACGTCAACATGCTCGGCCGGTACTCCTTCCGGCTTCCCGACCTGCTTGGGGGAATGCGGCCCTTGCGGGACCCTCGGGCCAACGGTGACGAGTGACTACGGTGTGGATAGCGGTTCGGCGGCATGTACGCCATCGGCGGAGAGGATGGGCAGGAGTGGCCAACGAGCGGGCGCTGCACGAATACCTGACCGAACTCGTCGACGTGCTCAGTCTCGGTGTCGGCCCGGTGCCCGAGGCGCGGCCGTTCGGCCAGGCGGTGTACTCGGCGCTGCGGGCCCGCAGCCGGCAGCCGGACGCCATGCCGGATGGGGCGTTCGCCGCGCTACTACACACGGCGGTGTATGAGCCTAACCCGAGCGCCAACCGCTGGCCCGTGGAAGCGGCCCTCAACGCCTTCGGACGGCGCCGGGTCCGGCAGGCCCTCCTCGACCGCCTCCGCAACGGCACGAATGTGGAGCGCGGCGGTGCGGCGCTCGCTTGGTACTGGTCAGCGCTTCCCATCCGGTACCCGCACCTGATGTCCGGCGTCCCCGCGGATGCACGGGCAACCGCGGACGAGTCCGCCGACATCGTCGAGGCATGGCGCACGGCCGCGTTGCAGGAGTTCGTGGACAACGAGGACCCGAGGGTGCGGCACTGCATCATCCCGGGACTGCCGCTGGCTCGAACGGCCTACCTGCCTGAGTTTCATGTGCTCGTCGACGACGCGGTGGCGATCGCACGCACACACCCGGACTCGTACATCCGTCACCGCGTCGAAATCCAGGTCCACGTCACATAGTGGGCCCGGGCTGAGGTCCCACCGGGATTTGCAACGGCGAACCGCCCCGGCATCCGGCGTGGGCGGATGCCGGGGCGACGATGGATCGCCGACGCGCATCAGCGGCGGGCGTCGCCCGGAGCCAGCAACGTAGTCAGGGCTGCGACGTCGTCGCCGGTGGGGTGGAAGTAGATGCGCAGGCTGTCGGCCTTGCGATGCCTCGACTTGGCCATCAGCAGCAACAGGTTCACGCCCGGCGTGCTGCCCAACTGGGTGAGCGCACTGTGCCGGAACTCGTGCAGATCCCACCCGGTCCCCGGCCCGGCGAGCGCAGAGTGCCGATCCAGCAATGCGCGGGCCTGGCCATAGGACAGCCGCGCCGTGCCGGTGTCCGGGCACACGTCCCGCGGACCGAGCACCTTGCCCGGCGCGGGTCGGCGATGGGTGGTGAACACAGGCCCGCGCGCACGGCCCTTCAGCAGGCGAGGCAGCAGCCGCGCGGTACCGGCGTCCCAGTACACCCACTCCCGTACCGCGTCCTCACGCGCGGCCGAGCCGCGGCGGCGCGTAGCGGCCCCCTTGGCCTTGACCGGCGCGCGCCGCTGCGCGAGGTCCAGGTCCTCGACGTTCAACGCAAGGACTTCCTCAGCGCGGGCGGCGGTCTCGTAGAGCATCCGGTAGAGCGTCTTCTCCCGCAGCCCAACCTCGCGCCGGGCGATCAACCGGTCGATCGCGGTCTTCGAGCGCACCGGGGTGGCCGAGTCCGGCGGCGGCAGCCGCTTGGCCCACGCGGGCACCGCCGGCGCGGTGTGCCCGTGCTCCCGGCACCATCCCAGCCAGGACAGCACCGCCGCGCGGCGCGCGTTCCACGTGTTGACCGCGGCACCGCCCCAACGGAGTTCGAGGGCCTGGCCGACCTCGTCGTCGGCGACCGACGCGAGCGGCCGCGCCTCGCCGAGGTTTTCAGCGACCTTGCCGACGGCGGTGGCGTACGCGCGGGCGGTGTTCGGGTTCGGCTGCGCGTCGAGGAACGCGTCCGCAGCCGCCCGCACCGTCGGCCCGGACGCGACCGGCAGCGCCACGAGCTCCGCCACCCCGGACCCCCTCCCGCGGCTTGCCACAGATAACGGGGTCGCTTCGCGTCGGCCCCGGGAACGGTCTGCCCAGCTCGTGCCGGAAGTTGCCGCAGATAATAGGGGATTATCTGCGGATCACTTTACGAACTTGCCCACCGCGCAAGGCGCGTCGCCCCGCCACCAGGACCGATGCGGGCTTAGCGCACGATCCGACATCGATGTTCCTCAGCCCCGAAGCCCCCGGCGTGTCACACTCGAACACTTGTCCGAACAGGGACTAGCTTTGACGTCATGGCGACCTTCCGGGACGGCAGTAGTACCACCGCAACGGACATCCGCGATCTCGCGCCCACGACGCCCGTCCCCGCGTCCGCGAACCGCGGCACCGGCAACCCCACCGCCCCGCCCCAGCGGGACATCCACCACCGGCCCCGCACCGCGGACGTCGACTGGCCGTCCCTCGCCCATGCCTACGGCCCCGCCGACGACATGCCCGGTCTCCTGGCCGCGCTCCGCGTGCCCGACGCCGCCGCGCGCCGCCGCGCACGCCGTCGCCTGGCCGGAAGCGTGTTCCACCAAGGCGACCGCTACTCCGCGACCGCGCCGACCATCCCGCACCTGATCGCCGCAGCCGACGACCCCGGGACGCCCGACCGGGAGCGGATCCTGCGCCTCGTCGCGCTCCTCGCCGTCGGGTACGACGACGCGCACATACCCGGCGGCTTCGACGCCGTCGGCCTGCGCGCGGAAGCCGCACGCATCGCCGCTCGCGACGTCGGCGAAGCCCGCCTGGCGATGGCCGCATGGGTCGCCGACGCACCCAACGACGACATCCGCGCCAACCGTGCCTATCTGCTCGACGTCCGCGACTTCGCCGCAGAACGCGACCAAGCGGCCTGGGCGCTCCGCTGCTACGACGAGGCCCTCGCCGGTGCGCCCGCCTACCGGCGGCTGCTCCGCGACCCCGACCCGTCCGTGCGCACCGCGGCCGCCTACCTCCTCGGCTGGTTCCCCGAGGACGCGGCCGCCACGATCCCGCTCCTCGCCGCCCGGGCCGCCGCCGACCCGGACGGTACGGCCGCCGCGACCGCGGCCCTCGCCGCGAGCCTCCTGGGCGGCGGAACAGCCGTGGCGCCGTGGGCCGTCCGCACCCTCGCCGACACGGCCGCGGCCGATCGCGAAGACCCGGCCACTCGACCCACGGCAACCCGAGCCGCAGCCCTCGCCCTCACCCTCTCCGCGCCACCGCGTCCGGATGAGACCACCCAGCGCGCAGCCGCAATCCTCACCGACCTGCTCACCCTGCCCGGCGCCGAGGATGCGCCGGGCCCCCGCGATGAAGTCCCCCGCCTGCCTTACTTGGACGGCGACTGGTCCGCACTGGCCGCGGCCGTACTCGGCCGGCCCGATTCCTGAGCGGACGCCTTCGACGCCGTTCCCGCCTCGGCGCCCGCCCCCGCCTCAGCCCGCCCCGGCCTCAGCCCGTCGCCGACGGCAGTCCCAGCAAAGCCCGCGTGTCCGCCGTCGTGGCGACCGGCCGTCCCACCGCCCGGGCCAGATCCGCCGCCTCGCGGACGAGTTCCGCGTTCGTGGCCTCGCGCAGTCCGGGGCCGGCGTGGTCTTCCAAACCGACGTGCAGGTGTCCGCCGAGTTCGAGGGTCAGCCGGGCGACGGGGGTCGCGAAGATGTCGCCGCCCATGACCGCCGTCGACCAGGGCAGGCCGGTGCCGTCCAGCATGTCGAGGTAGGCGCGCAGGGCGGGCTCGGTGGGCGGGAGGCCGAACGACGGGCCCGCGGTGGTCTTTCCGAGGTAGCCGTACTCGCCGCCGAAGTACAGCTTGACCATGGCGCCGGCCGGGAGGCGCCCGGCGCGGTGCCACGCCAGCACGGCGCGCAGGAAGCCGGGCTCGTAGATGGCGAGGCTGGGTCCGAGGCGCAGTTGCGTGCACAGGTTCATCTGGTGGCGGATGTCGTCGTAGCTGTTGCTGTAGACGATGCCCCCGGTGGGGATGCCGTCCGCGTCGCAGCCGCCGAGGTTGACCGAACCGGGGTCGACGATGCCGATCTGCAGCCAGCCGCCCTTGGCGAGGAGTTCGACGTGCGCGAACGAGCCGGCCACGTCCGCCGCGTAGCCGACGGTCGGATAGATCAGCGTGTCCGGGCGTTCGGCGAACACCTGCCGCCAGGCGAGCAGGTAGCGCTCGGCGACTTCTTCGCGGGTGGGCGGCGGTGCGCCGGTGCTGCGGCCGGGCGTGTCGATGTGGTTGTGCAGGATCGCGGCGCCCGCCTCCAGGCAGGCGAGCGCGTCCCGGGCGATGCCGTCCGGGTCGCGTGGCGCACGCGGGTTGATGCCGTTGAGCGCGGCCTCGATGATCACCGCGTGGGACTGCTCGGACGGGACGGACACGAAGCCTCCTGCTGGTGCGAAGGACGCGCTGCCGACCGCGACGGCGCGGCCCTGCATCACGCCGGGACCGTACGGTACGGCGCGTGCGGATGCCAGAGCCCGGCCCCCCGTCCCATGGCCTGAGCCGACCCGCCCCCCGTCCCCGAACCTCCCAGACCCCCCACCCCCTGTCTCCGGAATTTCCGCCGCGTCCTCAACGCCCCCTCATCGCCCCCAGAGCCCCAGGAGTAACACCAACCCCACCTATGACACTCATCCCTCCACCCCCTCCACTTGCGTCCTTCCCCACCCTCCCCAATGATGCAACCGTGGATACAAACCGGGCCAAATAGGGCAATATCCGCCTACTTGTTTCGCGGCCGCCCGGCCCGGATCCGGACTCTGCCCCAGTCGTGAAGGCGGAAGGAGCCCTCGTGGCATCAATGGACGCGCCCGCAGGCCGAACAGCGGGCCGCAAGACCGCCGCCCACGCCGGTCCGAAGCTCAACGCCATTTCGTGGCTCGCCCTCGCGCTGATGACCACCAGCTCGGTGGCCTCCCTGCGTGCCGCGCCGACGATGGCCGTCTACGGCCTCGCCTGCGTCTTCCTCTACCTGGTCCCCGCGATCGTGTTCCTGCTGCCGACCTCGCTGGTCTCCGCGGAACTCGCGTCCGGCTGGTCCGGGGGCGTGTACCGGTGGGTCGCCGAAGGGCTGTCGAAGCCGCTCGGGTTCCTCGCCGTGTGGTGCCAGTTCGCGATGACGATCTTCTACTACCCGAGCCTGCTCGCCTACGTGGCCAGCACATTCGCGTACGTCGTCAACCCCGACCTGGCCAGCAGCGGCCTCTATACGGCGATCGTCATCGTCGTCACGTACTGGCTCGGCGTATTCGTGTCCTCGCGCGGCACAAAGACCGTCGCGGGCCTGTCCAGCATGGGCCTGATCATCGGCACGTTGATCCCCGGCCTGATCCTGATCGTCCTCGGCGCCGTGTTCCTCGGCCAGGGCAACCCGTCGGCCGCGCCGATGAATTCGGACCACATCCTGCCGCCGTGGACCGGCCTCGCCAGCCTGGTGCTCATCGTCAACAACTTCCTGAGCTACTCGGGCATGGAGATGAACGCCGTCCACGTCTCCTCGCTGCGCAAGCCCGCCAAGGAGTTCCCGAAGGCGATGTTCCTGGCCACCGGCCTGGTGCTGCTCATCTTCATCCTCCCCGCGCTCGCGATCAGCTGGGTCGTGCCGTCGTCGAGCCTGTCGCTGACCGCGGGCGTGATGCAGGCGTTCGACGCGTTCTTCGCCTACTTCAACGTCACCTGGCTGACCCCGATCCTCGGCCTGATGCTCATCGCCGCGGCCCTCGGCGGCATGCTGACCTGGCTGGCCGGCCCGTCCAAGGGCCTGCTGGCGATCAGCCGCGAAGAGGGCTACCTGCCGCCGTTCTTCCAGCAGCTCAACAAGCACGGCGTGCAGCAGAACATCCTGGTCACCCAGGGCTTCGTCACCACCGGCATCGCGCTGCTGTACGCGTTCATCCCGGACGTGTCCAGCGCCTACTGGATCCTGTCCGTCATCACCACGCAGGTCTACCTCATCGTCTACCTGCTGATGTTCGTCGCCGCGCTCCGGCTGCGCCGCAACAAGCCCGACCACCCGCGCGGCTTCCGCGCCCCGTGGCTGCCGGTGCTGTGCGTCGTCGGCTTCGTCGCGTCGGCCGCCGCCATGATCATCGGGTTCGTGCCGCCGTCCCAGTACGGCTCCGGCAGCCTCATCTCCTACCTCTTCATCGTCGGCGGCGGCCTGGTCATCGTGGGCCTGCTCATCCCGTACCTGTTCCTCAGGTTCCGCAAGCCCAGCTGGAAACGCCCGGACACCGAATGGAAGGCCGGCGTCGGCACCGTCACCGAAGGCGAGGCGCAGGCATGAACACCGGAAGCCCCGAGAAGACCCACCACCACCTCGGCGAAGACGTCGACCACGCGGGCCACGTCGACACCGGCGTCATGAGCCGCCGCTGGATCTACATCGGCGCGGTCGTCATCCTGGTCGGCATCCTCGTCGCCGGACTCGTGTCGTGGAGCAACATCAAGGCCACCAACGAGGCCACGAACAAGGCGAACCAGCTCAAGAACTCGCTGGCCGCCGCCGGCCTCCCGGTCCCGACCACGGACCAGATCGTCCGCGTCCTCGGCACCGACGGCGGCGCCGTCTGCGCGGACCCCGCCACCGCACTGCGCAACGGGATCGACCGGGTCGGCCTCACCAACGGGGCCGCCGGCCCGGGGCAGCGCCCCACCATCGGCGCCCCGGGCGTCGTCAACGCCGAACGCATCGTCCTGCAGACCTACTGCCCCTCCAAGGTCGACGACTTCGAGGACCAGGTCCGCCACCTCAAGTTCGACGACGTCGCCAACTCCTGACGCGGCCTGCGTCGGCCCCCGCACCCCCGCCGCACCGACCGCCCGCACCGGAAGGACCACCCCCCGCATGACCACCGCGCCCGGCAGGCAGGCCCCCACCACCCAGGACCTGGCCCGCCGCATCCACGAGCAGATGGCCCGCACCAAGCAGGACCTCGCCACGCTCGTCGGCTTCAAATCCGTCGCCGACCCGCGCCAGTTCCCGCCGGAAGAGTGCGAGAAGACCGCGCAGTTCGTCGCCGACGCGTTCCGCGAGGTCGGCTTCGCCGACGTCCGCCTCGACCCCACCCCCGACGGCAGCAAAGCCGTCGTCGGCGAACGCCCCGGCCCGCCCGGCGCCCCCACCGTCCTGCTCTACTGCCACTACGACGTCCAGCCGCCGCTCGACGACGCCGCCTGGCACACCCCGCCGTTCGAACTCACCGAGAAGGACGGCCGCTGGTACGGGCGCGGCGCCGCAGACTGCAAGGGCAACATCGCCATGCACCTGACCGCGCTCCGCGCGCTCGGCGACAACATCCCCGTCACGCTGCGCCTGGTCGCGGAAGGCTCCGAGGAACAAGGCACCGCGGGCCTGGACAACTACGTCCCGCAGCACCCCGACGTCCTGCGCGCCGACGCCATCCTGGTCTGCGACACCGGCAACGCCGCCGTCGGCACCCCCACCCTCACCACCACGCTGCGCGGCATCGCGAACGTCGTCGTCCACGTCGAGACGCTGCAGAGCGCCGTGCACTCCGGCATGTTCGGCGGACCCGCACCCGACGCCCTGGGTGCGCTGATCGCGATGCTCGCCTCGCTGCGCAACGCCGACGGCATGACCGCGATCGACGGGCTGGCCAACGACCAGGTGTGGGACGGCGAACCGTACGAAGAAGCCCAGTTCCGGGCGGACGCGGGCGTCCTCGACGGGGTTGGCCTCGTCCCCGGCGGCACCGTGGCCGACCTGGTGTGGGCGCGCCCCGCGGTCACCGTCCTCGGCATCGACTGCCCGCCGGTCGTCGGCTCCTCGGCGTCCGTGCCGCCCAAGGCCAGCGCCCGGATCAGCCTGCGCGTCCCGCCCGGCGTCGACGCCGACGAGGCGCTCGGCAAGCTCACCGACCACCTCAAGGCCCACGCGCCGTGGGGCGTCCGCCTCGCCTTCGAACCCGAGGAATCGGGGCAGCCGTTCAAGGCCGTCATGAGCGGGCCCGCCTACCACGCCCTCCAGGAGGCGCTCGAGGAGGCGTACGGTAAACCCATGACGACCGTCGGCCAGGGCGGCTCGATCCCGCTGTGCACGATCCTGCACCGCGTCTTCCCCGAGGCGGAGATCGCCCTCATGGGGGTGGAAGAACCCAAGTGCCTCATCCACGCCCCCAACGAGAGCGTGGACCCGAGCGAGATCGAGCACATGGCGCTCGCCGAAGCGCTGTTCCTGCTGAAGTACCCGGCGGCGGCAGCCGGCTGACCGGGCCCGTATGACCGATACCCCGACCTCGCAGGAGGGCTGGCTCCCGCCGGCCCTCCTGCGGGCGGTGTGGGCACAGCCGGGACGGCTGGCCGAAGTGATGGCGCTGTTCGCGGTACGCCACCTCGGCGCGGGCGCCGCCGCGTCCGCCCACGCCCGCCTCGAAAGCCGCGACGGCCGCACCGACGCCGAACTCGACGACGACGCCGTCCGCCACGGCACCCTGGTCACCGTCACCGAAGGCGCCTTCGTCGGCGGCCCGTTCCTGGCCTTCATCCCGGTCGCGTTCTGCGCCGCGCTGCTCGGCCAGGCCCGCATGGTCCTCGAAATCGCCGCCCTCCACGGCCGCGACACCCGCAGCGACGCCCGCGCCGCCGACCTCCTGGTCCTGCAAGGCGCCTACCCCGACACCCTGCGAGCCGGCGCCGCCCTGGCCGCGGTCCGCGCCCAGGCCACGGCCACGCCCGACGCGGTGGCGGGGGAGGAGCCCGGGGAGGAACCGGCCGCGCAGGCCGCACGACCGACGGACCAACCGCCGGGGGAACCCGAGGACGCCGGGGAAAGCGGAGAGGCGGGAGACGCCGCCGAACCCGGAGAGGCCGCCAAGCCCGCCAAACCCCGCCTCACCGAGCGCTTCGGCGCCCTCATGCGGATGGCCGCCGTCCTCGGCCTGATCACCCCCGAACCGGGCCCCCGCGGCCGTCTGCGCCGCATCCTCAGCTGGGTCTACGTGGCCGTGCTGATCGTCGTCGGCTTCGCCGTCCCGCTCGTGTGGATCCCCGCCATGGGCTACGGCTACGAACGCGCCACGCCCGCCCTCGGCCGCCGTGCCGTCGCCTACTACACCGGCGCGGCCCCCGACGCCGGCGACAGCGCTCCCCTCGTCGTCGGCCGCGGCTTCGACCCCATCGGCGTCGTCACCTTCATCCGCACCCTCGCCGCCGCCGCCGTCCCGCTCGCCGCGGTCGGCTTCGTCGTCCTGGCCGACATCCGCATCGGCGACAGCAACCTTGCCGCCGCCGGCGTCGCCATCGTCGTGGCCACGCAAGTCGCGGCCGCCGCATGGGTCGTCTACCGCCTCCGCAAGCGCCACCGCACATCAGGGCGCTGACGGAGGCCCGTCTTCCCCTTCCCACAGCTTCATCGGCACATACCCCACGCACCGGCCGTCCGCCGCCAGGATCCGGCCGATGCGCTTGGCGGAGTCCAGGACGACCGTGCGGTCGAGCACTTCCACGCGGGGATAGCGGCGGATCAAGTCGGCTTCGAACGCGGGGAGGTCGCCGAGGGAGCGCAGCCACATGGCGGCGTAGAGGTTGGCCGGGCCGGTGACGGCGGCGGACATGCGGACGTCGGCGTGGGCGGCCAGCCGGCGGCCCACCTCGTCGAGGTCGGGTGGCGGGACGCGCAGCCACCACAGGGCGGTGACCGGCCAGCCGGACAGCGTGTGCGCCACCTCGCAGCGCAACCGGGCGTGGCCGGAGCCGATCAGCCAGGCGACGCGGCGCGCGGCGGTGGCGGGGCTGACACCGACGTTGCGGGCCAGGGCGTTGACCGGGGCGCGGGCGTCGCGGCCCAGAGCGAGAACGAGGGCGCGGTCCACGGCGGTGACGCGGCGGTCGCGCGGGGTCTCGTCGGAGGCGGTGCCCAGGGTGCGTTGCTGTCCGGCGTCCAGCGCACGCAGGCGCCACGCCGCGCCTTCCTGGTAGAGCCGGGTGACCAGGTGGGGGCGGACCGAGACGACGCCGGGGACGTGCGACAGGCGCTGCTGCATGTAGGCCGACAGCGCTGCCGCGTCAGGGGCGCCGACGGTGAGGAGCAGGTCCCGGCCGTCCGACACGTGTTCGACGCTGACGGCCTGCGCGTCTCGCGTGAGGGTGTCGCGTACCGCGGCCAAGGCGCCGCGTTCGACCGCCAGTTCGACCAGGGCCAGGCAGCCCGGGCCTCCGGCACCGCGTCCCGGGCCCGCGTAGCACGTCACCCACGCGCGCCCCGACGCGGACAACCGGCGCCAACGCCGCGCCAACGTGACCGCGTCCACGCCGAGGACCGGCGCCAGCCCCGACCACGGCGCGCGCGGCGCGACCTGCAACGCGTGCACGAGCGCCAAGTCCAGCTCGTCCAACGGCTCCGCAGCCGCGGCGGCCCGTCCCGTTCCGACGGACGAATCGACGGAATCCTGCGCCACGCACCCCTCCCTTGCGGACATCCGGCATCCGGAGCGCCATCCCACACCCTGGCGCCACCCTGGCGGAAGCCCACGAGAGGAATCCCACGATGACCGTCCTCGACGACGCCCGCGCCCTGCACGGCGACCTCGTCCGCATGCGCCGCGACCTGCACGCCCGACCGGAGATCGGCCTGGACCTGCCGTACACGCAAGAGCGCGTCCTCGCCGGGCTCGACGGCCTTCCCCTCGACATCGCCACCGGCCGCGCCCTCAGCTCGGTCACCGCCGTCCTGCGCGGCGCCCTCCCCGGCCCGACGGTGCTGCTCCGCGGCGACATGGACGCCCTCCCGGTCACCGAACGCTCCGGCGTCTCCTACGCGAGCACCGAACCCGGACGCATGCACGCCTGCGGCCACGACCTGCACACCACCATGCTCACCGGCGCCGCCCAGCTCCTCGCCGCCCGCCGCGACAGCCTCGCCGGGAACGTCGTCTTCATGTTCCAGCCCGGCGAGGAAGGCCCCGGCGGCGCCGGCCTGATGATCGAGGAAGGCGTCCTGGACGCGAGCGGCGAACGCGCCGTCGCCGCCTACGCCCTGCACGTGACCTCGGCGATGATCCCCGCCGGCCTGTTCACCGCCCGCGCCGGCACCGCCATGGCCGCCGCCGACAGCGTCACGGTCACCGTCCGCGGCGCGGGCGGCCACGGCTCGATGCCGCACCGCGCGAAAGACCCCGTCCCCGCGGCCTGCGAAATGGTCCTCGCCCTGCAGACGATGGTCACCCGGCGCTTCGACATCCACGACCCGGTCGTGGTGACCGTCGGCAGCTTCCACGCCGGAACCGCCGAGAACGTCATCCCCGCCGAAGCCGTCTTCGCCGCCACCCTGCGCTCCTTCACCCGCGAATCGCACGCCCGCATCAAGGACGAGGTCGCCCAGACCCTGCGCGGTATAGCGGCCGCCCACGGCCTCGCCGTCGACGTCGAATTCGACGGCACCGCCTACCCGGTCACCGTCAACGACACCGGCGCCGTCGACCACGTCGCCGCCACCATCCGCGAGGTCCTCGGCGAGGAACGCTTCTTCCCCCAGCCGCGCCCCGGCGCCGGCGCCGAGGACTTCTCCCTCGTCCTCGAAGGCGTCCCCGGCGCCATGGTCATGCTCGGCGCCTGCCCGCCCGAACGCGACCTCGCCAAGGCGCCCGCGAACCACGCCCCCGAAGCCGCCTTCGACGACGCCGTCCTCGCCGACGGCGCCGCCGTCTACGCGGAACTCGCGCTGCGCCGCCTCGCCGCAGGCTGACGGCTCCGGGCCGCCCCCCTCCCGGCCGGGTGAGGCGGCCTACGCCGCCTCGCCCACCCCGCGGCGCGGAGTCCGGTGCCACCCGTCGGCGTCCGGCACCCCGCGCACCCACGTACCGACCCGGCCGGCGGACTGCGCCACCACCGCGCCCAGCACCGTCGCCGCAATCACCACCGCGAACAGCGCGACCAGCCACGACTCGATCGAGAAGGCGACGCCGATCGTGCCGTAGCGGCGCTCGTTCGTGGCCAGCAGATGCGGCACGTACCGCGCGGACAGCTGCCCGAACACGACCGTCCCGGCCATCGTGAACACCGCCGTCGGCACCAGCGCCCGCCACCGCACACGGCCGGACAGCAGCACGAACGGGGTCCACCACCACAGCGCCACCGACCCGGCCACCACCAGCAGCGTCCGCAGCACGCCCAGCGCCGCACCGCCGTGCGTCACCTTCACGGTGAGCCCGATGACGACGAAGTAGACGACGATCCCCACGATCCACGCCAGCGGCCGCCACGCACTGCGCAGCCCGCCCGGCGTCAGCACCCACGCCCGCTCGTACACGCGCTGCAGCGCGCGGCTGAAGCTCGTCGCGCTGAGCAGCACGAGCAGGCAGCCGACGACGGTGAGCCCCGCCTCGGACGTCGCCGCCGTGAGGTCCTGCACGTTGGTCCTGGTCTCGCCGCGCAGCCCCAGCCGCGAGCGCATCCAGTCGAGCATGCCGTCGCCGACCGCGGTGGGCGCGGCCGACGCGAGAACGATCACCAGCGGCATGAGCGCCAGGAACGCCTGGGCGGCGAGGGCCATCATGCGGTCGGTGATCTGGATGTCGAGGGCGCGTCCCACGCAGCGTCCCGGGAACGTCGTCCGCCACACCTTGCGCCAGGTGCGGATGCGCGCGCGTACTCCGGCAGTTGCCGCGTCTGCCACCGGGCAGCCTCCCCACGTGTCGGCGCGGCCGCGATGCCCTCCGCGGAACGCGCCGTGCCGAGGCCCACCGCGCGGGACGGCGGGCGATGGGTGAGTGGTTCCCCCGGTTGCCGGGCGATCGAAACGTGCATTTAGTGGCAATACGACTTATCAGGTGCAGATCCGTGCACGGTTTCCGAAAGGACGGTCGGCATGCCCGCAGCCTCCGACGACCTCGCCCGACTCGCCGCCGAGGCGTACATCTACGGCTACCCCCTCGTCTTCGACACCGCCATGGTGGAGCGCTGCACGACCGACGGCTTCGGCTCCATCCCCGCCGCACCCCCCAACACCTTCGGCCACGCCACCGAGCCGGCCACCCCCCGCGACGACTTCGTGTCCATCAACAACGACACGCTCTACTCGATCGCCCAGCTCGACCTCAGCGGCGGCCCGCTGCTCCTCCACGTCCCCGACACCGCGGACGCCTACTACGTCCTGCAGTTCGTCGACCTGTGGACCAACAACTTCGCGTACGTCGGACGCCGCGCCACCGGAACCGCCGCGAGCACCTACCTGATCACCCCGCCGCACTGGATCGGCAGCGTCCCCGACGCCACCCCCGTCATCAACGCGCCCACCACCCGGGTCGGCATCGTCGGCCGGTTCGCCTGCGACGGCCCCGACGACGCCGCCCGCGTCGCCGGCCTGCAAAAACAGCTCACCCTCAGCCCCCTCGGCGCCGCCGGCACCCTTGCCGGACTGCCCGTGCCCGACCGCGAAGTCCGCGAAGACCTGCGGTTCTGGGAGCAACTGCGGGTCCTCATGGCCGCGTTCCCGCCCGCCGACCCCGACCGCGCCTACCAGCGCCGCTTCGCCCCGCTCGGACTGCTCCACTCGGGCGAGTCGCCCTACCGCGACACCCCCGACGGGCTCGCCGACGCCCTGCGCGCGGGCATGGCCGCCGGCAAAGCCCGGGTCGAGGCTTACGGGAAGGATCCCGGGTCCGACCCGAGCGGGTCGCGCTGGATCATGTCGATGCACGCCTTCGACTACAACCTCGACCACCTCGGCCTCGGCACCGTCGACAGTCCCCAGTGGAAGATCGCCGACCGCACCGACTCCTACCTCGACCGGGCCTCGGCCGCCCGCATGGGCTTGTGGGGCAACCACGCCTACGAGGCGCTCTACGCCCAGACGTTCGTCGACGCGAACGGCGACACCCTGGACGGGAGCCGCGCCTACACGCTCACCTTCGGCGAACCGCCGCCGGTCGAAGCGTTCTGGTCGGTGACGATGTACAACGTCCCCGACTACTACCTGGTCGACAACGCCATCAACCGCTACTCCATCGGCGACCGCACCGAAGGCCTGGTGTACGGCGACGACGGGTCGCTCACCCTCCACCTCCAGCACGGCAAGCCGATCGAAGGCGAAGAGGCCAACTGGCTGCCCACGCCCTCGGGGGCGTTCCGTCCGATGATCCGGCTCTACCAGCCGGGCGCGGCGCTCCTCGACGGGAAGTACCGGCTGCCCGACATCGTGCCGACGCCGTAGCCGGCGCCGTAGCCGGCGGCGGGGCGGAGCGTCGGACGGGCCCGGAACCGGTCTTCGGAGAAGTCTCGGAAACGGCGAGGCCCCCCGCACCCGCGGGGGGCCTCGCCGTGTCGTGGGCCCGGGCTACGGGTTCTTCACCGCGGAGACCTCGAACTCGAGCGTCACCTTGTCGCTGACCAGGACGCCGCCGGTCTCCAGCGTCGCGTTCCACGTCATGCCGTAGTCCTTGCGGCTGACGACCTGCGTGCCCTCGAAGCCGACCCGCAGGTTGCCGTACGGGTCGCGGGCCGCGCCCGTGTACTCGAAGTCCAGGCTGATCGGACGCGCAACGCCCTTGATCGTCAGGTTGCCGGTGAGCCGGTACGTCGACGGGGACAGCTGCTCGGCGCCGGTCGACACGAACTCCAGCGTCGGAAAGTTCGGCGCGTCCAGGAAGTCGTTCGTGCGCAGGTGCCCGTCGCGCTGGTCGTTGCGGGTGTCGATGCTGTCCGCCCGGATGGAGACGTGCGCCGACGACTTGCCCGGGTTGTCGCCGTCCAGGGTGATCGTGCCCGTGAACTCGTTGAACGCCCCGCGCACCTTCGTGATCATCGCGTGGCGCGCAAAGAACCCGATCCGCGAGTGCGTCGGGTCGATCGTGTACGTGCCGGTCAGCTCGGACAGGGGGATCACGCTGTCGGTCATGTGCAAGCTCCGTAGGTGGTTCGGGGCGGGGTGCCGGACGAGACGGTTCCGCGGTGCCTCGGGGACGGCGCGGGCGTGCCGGAGCGCGCGCCCGTATCGGTACGAGCCTGTGCCCGCAACCGGGGCCCGGCAACCCGAGGGAGTGTGGCGCCGGTATGACGCCACCCGATTGCATTAATGGCGCCATAATCCCTTGCGTGGCGCCATCGATGACGCCATGATGGCGTCATGGACCTTTCGCCCTACGTCGAGAACCTCCGCATCGAGCTCGTCGTGGCCGCCGACGCCGGCGGCGACGAAGCCCGTGCGCTGGCCGAACGGCTCACCTCGCCGCTTGAGGCGGCCGCCCGCCTCACCCTGCTCAGCGCCTTGTCCGACGCCGCCGACGAGATCACCCGCGAACTCGCCCCCGGCTCCGTCGACCTCCGCCTGCGCGGACTCAACCCCGAATTCGTCGTCAACCCGGGCGTCGCCGTGGAATACGACGGCCCCCTGACCGGCCATACCGGCCCCGCCGGCCGTCCCGCCGCGGCCCCCGACCAGGCCGCGGCACCGGCCCACGGGCTGCCCGCGCCAGAGCCGGACGACGACGGCGGCACCGCCCGCATCAACTTCCGCGTCCCCGCGGCCCTCAAGAGCCGCATCGACGAAGCCGCCGCCGGGGAAGGCCTGTCCGTCAACGCATGGCTCGTCCGTGCCGCCAACGCCGCCCTGGCGCCGGCCGAACCGGCCCGCCAGGCCACCCCGCAGCGCTCCCGGCGCTACGGCGCCGACCACTTCACCGGCTGGGTCCGCTGACCCCGCCCCGACCGCACGCCACTTGGCGCCACCTGACACCAATTGGCGTCAAAGATGGCGCCACGCATGGCGCCACCGCCCGCACGTTCGCGGCCGACGCCGCACGCCTTGCCCGACCCGGCAGCACCGCTGCCGCCGACCCTGAGGACGACACCGCCATGGCCAGCTTCGACACCCCCGAACCGATCTCCGTCGCCGCCGACTTCGACGCCGGCACCCTCCGCCTCGTCGCCCACGACGGCCGCGCCACCACCACCGTCGAGGTCCGACCCGCCAACCCGGCCCGCGAGGTCGACGTCAAGGCCGCCGAACAGACCACCGTCGACTTCGCGCACGGCACCCTCACCGTCAAATGCCCCAAGCAGCGCCGCTCCTTCCGGCGCAGCGGCGTCGTCGAGGTGACCATCGACCTGCCCGCCGGGTCCCGCGTCGTCGGGAACACCAGCATGGGCGACCTGATCGCCGACGGAACCCTCGGCGACGTGCGGTTCAAGACCAGCATGGGCGACGTCCGCGTCGACCGGACCGGCGCGCTGCACGCGGAATCGTCGTACGGCGCCATCAGCGCCGAACACGTCGCCGGCGAGGCGTTCGCCAGCACCGGGACCGGCACCGTGGACCTCGCCGCGGTCGACGGCCACGCGGTCGTCAAGAACGCCAACGGCGCCACCCGCCTCGGCCATGTGCGCGGCGAACTGCGGGCCAAGGCATCCAACGGCGAGATCGTCGTCGACCGGGCCGACAGCAGCGTCGTCGCGAAGAGTTCCAACGGCGACGTGCGGATCGGCGACGTCGGCCACGGCAGCGCCGTCCTCGAGACCGCACGCGGCGACATCGAGATCGGCATCCGCAAGGGCACCGCCGCCTGGCTCGACGTCGGCTCGCACTTCGGCACCGTGCACAACATGCTGTCCGCCTCCGACCCCGCCGCCAACGGCGACGCCACCGTCGAGGTCCGCGCCGGGACCGCGCTGGGGGACATCACGATCCGACGCGCCTGACCCCGCAGCGGACCCCGGACCGGCCCACGACCGACTCCCGGTCGGACCTCGCCGGCACCCCGACGGACCTCCGGCGCCGCCGAGGCGCGCCGCACCCCGCGGCGGCCGCCGGACGTCGGCGCGGCATGGCAGCATCGGGCCGTGACCAGCAAGCCCGACAGCCCCGGTGGCGCCGACAACCGGGAGCACCTGCGCGAACTGGCCCGGCTGCGCCGGGTGCGCGACCGGATCGACCGCGAGTTCGCCCGGCCGCTCGACGTCGAAGCGCTCGCCCGCGGCGTGCACATGTCGGCCGGGCATCTGAGCCGGCAGTTCCGCCGCGCCTACGGCGAACCGCCGTACCGCTACCTGATGACCCGGCGCATCGAACGCGCCATGGCACTGCTGCGCCGCGGCGACCTGAGCGTCACCGACGTGTGCTTCGCGGTCGGGTTCTCGTCGCTGGGCACCTTCAGCACCCGGTTCACCGAACTCGTCGGTGTCCCGCCGAGCAACTACCAGCGTCGGGAAGCCGACAAATCCGGCAACGAGGAGATGCCGTACTGCGTCACCAAACACGCCACACGACCCATCAGGAATCGAGAAGCAGACCGCACGCAGCGCACCTAGGCTCGTCCGCATGGACGTGACGATCAACGCGAGTTTCCTGCCGCACGACGACCCCGAGGCCTCGCTGGCCTTCTACCGGGACGCCCTCGGGTTCGAGGTCCGCAAGGACGTCGGCCAGGGCGCGATGCGGTGGATCACGGTCGGCCCCGCCGACCAGCCCGGCATGTCCATCGTCCTGGCCCCGCCCGCCGTCGACCCGGGAATCACCGACGACGAACGGCGGACCGTCACGGAGATGATGGCCAAAGGCACCTTCGCGATGATCCTCATGGCGACCGCGGACGTCGACGGCGCGTTCGCCCGGCTGGAGGCCGCCGACGTGGAGATCGTCCAGGAACCGACCGACCAGCCGTACGGCGTCCGCGACTGCGCGGTGCGCGACCCCGCGGGCAACCTGGTCCGCATCCAGCAGCAGAGCTGAAAACCGGCATCAGGGCCGAACCGGGCCGCAAGGCCGGACTCGGGCCGTGCCGGACCGGGACCATGCCGGACCGAGCCGCGAGGACCGCAGACGCGGTCGGGGAGAGACGATGAGCACCGCGAGCAGGAAGAAGACGGCCGCTTCCCAGCCGGAGGCCGCCGACCGGCACGATCTGATCCGCGTGCACGGCGCGCGGGTCAACAACCTCAAGGACGTCAGCGTCGAGCTGCCGAAGCGGCGGCTGACCGTGTTCACGGGAGTGTCGGGGTCGGGCAAGAGTTCGCTGGTGTTCGACACCATCGCGGCGGAGTCGCGGCGGCTGATCAACGAGACCTACAGCGCGTTCGTCCAGGGCTTCATGCCGACGCTCGCGCGGCCCGAGGTCGACGTCCTCGAAGGACTGACCACCGCGATCATCGTCGACCAGCAGCGCCTGGGCGCCGACCCGCGGTCCACCGTCGGCACCGCGACCGACGCGCACGCGATGCTGCGGATCCTCTTCAGCCGGCTCGGAGACCCGCACATCGGGCCGCCCAGCGCGTTCTCCTTCAACGTGCCGTCGGTCCGGGCCAGCGGCGCGATCACCGTCGAACGCGGCGAGAAGTCCAAGGCCGTCAAGAAGTCCTTCTCGCGGGCCGGCGGCATGTGCCCGCGCTGTGAAGGCATGGGTTCGGTGACGGACATCGACCTCACCCAGCTGTACGACGCCGCCAAGTCCCTCGACGAAGGCGCCCTGACGGTGCCCGGCTACAAGGCGGGCGGCTGGAACTACCGGCTCTACAGCGAGTCCGGGTTCTACCCGGCGGACAAGCCGATCGGGAAGTTCACCAAGCGGGAACTCCACGACTTCCTGCACCACGAGCCGACCCGCATGAAGATCGCGGGCATCAACATGACCTACGAAGGCCTGATCCCGCGGATCCAGAAGTCGATGCTCGCCAAGGACAAGGAGGCGATGCAGCCGCACATCCGCGAGTTCGTCGACCGCGCGGTCACCTTCACCGCCTGCCCCGACTGCGGCGGCACCCGGCTCGCCGAGCCCGCCCGCACGTCCCGGATCGACGGCGTCAGTATCGCCGACGCCTGCGCGATGCAGATCAGCGACCTCGCCGCCTGGGTCCGCGGCGTCGACGACCCGTCCGTCGCGCCCCTGCTCGCGGCGCTCGGGCACAACCTCGACTCGTTCGTCGAGATCGGGCTCGGCTACCTCTCCCTCGACCGGCCCTCCGGAACCCTGTCCGGCGGCGAGTCGCAGCGCGTCAAGATGATCCGGCAGCTCGGCTCGTCGCTGACCGACGTCACCTACGTCTTCGACGAGCCGACGATCGGCCTGCACCCGCACGACATCCAGCGCATGAACGAACTGCTGCTCCAACTGCGGGACAAGGGCAACACCGTCCTCGTCGTCGAACACAAGCCCGAACTCATCGCCATCGCCGACCACGTCGTCGACCTCGGCCCCGGCGCGGGCGCCGGCGGCGGCACGGTGTGCTTCGAAGGCACCGTCGCCGACCTGCGCCGCTCCGACACCGTCACCGGCCGCCACCTCGACGACCGCGCCAAGGTCAAGGACAAGGTCCGCACACCGACCGGCACGCTGGAGATCCGCGGCGCCGACACCCACAACCTGCGGAACGTCGACGTCGACATCCCCCTCGGCGTGCTCGTCGTGGTCACCGGCGTCGCCGGATCGGGCAAGTCCTCGCTCGTGCACGGGTCGATCCCGGCCGGCGCGGGAGTCGTGTCGATCGACCAGAGCGGCATCCGTGGATCCCGGCGCAGTAACCCGGCGACCTACACCGGCCTGCTGGAACCGATCCGGAAGGCGTTCGCGAAAGCCAACGGGGTCAAGCCCGCATTGTTCAGCGCGAACTCCGAAGGCGCCTGCCCGAACTGCAACGGCCTCGGCGTCGTCTACACCGACCTGGCGATGATGGCCGGCGTCGCGACACCGTGCGAGGAATGCGAAGGGAAGGGCTTCGAGGCGTCGGTGCTGCAGTACCGGCTCGGCGGGCGCGACATCAGCGAAGTCCTGGCGATGCCGGTCACCGAAGCCGAGGAGTTCTTCGGCGCCGGTGACGCACGCACCCCCGCCGCACACACCATCCTCGGCCGGCTCGCCGACGTCGGACTCGGCTACCTGACGATCGGCCAGCCGCTCACCACCCTGTCCGGCGGCGAACGCCAACGCCTCAAGCTCGCCACCCACATGGCCGACAAGGGCGGCGTGTACGTTCTCGACGAGCCCACCGCGGGCCTGCACCTGGCCGACGTCGAACAACTCCTCGGCCTGCTCGACGGCCTCGTCGACTCCGGCAAGTCGGTGATCGTCGTCGAACACCACCAAGCGGTGATGGCGCACGCCGACTGGATCATCGACCTCGGCCCCGGCGCCGGCCACGACGGCGGGTGCGTGGTGTTCGAAGGAACCCCGGAAGACCTGGTCGCCGGCCGGGCGACGGTGACGGGACGGCACTTGGCGGAGTACGTGGGGGCGTGACGCTGCTGCTCGTCCGAATCCGCGGCCGCGCAGGCGCGGGCGGTTCCGCCGGTTGACCCTGCGGAACCGCCCCCGCCGCGCGGGTGCGGTCGTGTCCCCTTCGCGTAATCCCGGTGCGCCGGGCCGCGACCGGCGATTACCGTGCCGGCCGTGATGGATCACCCGAACGAGTTGTTCGCCTACAGCCTGGTCACCCGACTCCTGGACTCGGCCGTGTGGGCGCACAACCCGACGCTGCCTCGGCTGGAAGACGAACTCCGGCGGTTCGTGCGCGTCATGCACAGCTCGCGGTCGCACCTGGCGTTGAACCTGCTGATGACCACCGCTTCGCTGCTCGACCTCCTCGCCGACGAGACCGCCACTCCGGTGTTCGCCACGCGCCCGGCCGAGTACCGCGCGAAGCTGGCGCGGGCGGCCGGTGACGAGCCGGTCGCGGACTTCCTCCACGCCCTCGCCGCGCTGCTGCGCGAGCACAGGTACGACGTGCCGACGCTCGCCGAGCTGCCGATGTCGCAGCGGGAGGCGCTGCTGCGGTTCGACTTGACCGCGTCGTACACCTCGTCGCTGCGCGACGGCGTCATGGGTGGCACGGTCGAAGAAGCGTGCGACGAGCTTGTCGCGATGAACCATCCCGACTGCGAGGAACTCGCCGAACTCGGCGGCGAACTCCAGCGCGTCCTGCTGATGTTCCCGAGCGCGGACCGGCTCGCGGCGGCGTTTGCCGCGAGCATCCCCGCACTGCGGCGGGACGACGTCGAACTGCTGCTCGACGCCGTCCGCGCGCATTTCGTGCGGTGGCACTGATCCCTGGCGTTCCTGGCCCGCGTGAGGCGTCCCGGCGTCAGCGCCCGGTGAGCGCCTCCGTGGTCGGGGCCACCACGCCGAACAGGTCGCCGATCGTCGTCAGTGCGGCAGCGTGCAGGGCCGCGGCCGACACGACGGAACCGTCGGGGGCGGTGAGCGGACGGGTGGCGCACGCTTCCGCGACGACCGTCGGACGATAGCCGTGCTGGAACGCGCCCTGCGCGGTGAAGGCGACGCACATGTGGGTCATGAACCCGGCGAGCACGAGTTCGGTGCCCGCGCCGAGGTCGCGGAGCGTCTTCTCCAGGTCGGTCTCGTGGAAGGCGTTGGGGACCTGCTTGACCACGACCGGCTCGCCGTCGACCGGGGCGACCCGGTCGTGGATGGCACCGATCTCGGCACGGATGTCGTACGGGGTATCCGTGCCACCGTCGTTGACGACGTGGACGACCGGTATGCCCGCCGCACGGGCGGCCTCGAGGAGCCGCGCCCCGGCGTCGAGCGCCGCTTCGGCGCCCTCGAGGGCCATCACGCCGGTGGTGTAGGTGTTCTGGAAATCGATCATCACAAGGGCGGCGTCGGCGAGGCGGGGGAGGGCGTTGTCGAGGCCGATGACGGTGCGGAGGGTGGGGGAGGGGGTGGTGGCTGCGGGGGTGCTCATGGCGGATTTCCTTGTCATTTGTGTTGGTTTCGCCCGGTTTTCGGGCAGGGGGCACCGCCTGACCGGCCGGTGTCGTGGTCGGACCGCGCGGTAGAGGGGTTGGTCGTCCGCCGGTCGTCAGCCGGTGACGCGGAAGCGTCGCCGGTAGGCCGCCGGCGTGGTGCCGATCTGCTTGCGCAGCGCCCGGTGGAGGGTCTCCACCGAGCCGAGCCCGCAGGCGGCGGCGATGTGGTCGAGGGGCTGGTCGGTGTTCTCCAGCAGGCGGCGGGCGGCTTCCACCCGGACGGCTTCGACGTACGCGCCCGGTGTGGTGCCGGTCTCCTGGCGGAAGACGCGGGCGAAGTGGCGTTCGCTCAAGCACATCCGGGCCGCGAGTGCGGGTGTGGACAGGTCGTCTTCGGGATGGTCGGCGATGTGCATGCGCAGGTCGTCGATGTCGCGGCGCGACGAGGCTGGGCGGCTCAGCGGGACGGAGAACTGGCTTTGCCCGCCTTGCCGCCTGAGGTACATCACGAGGTGGCGGGCCACCGCGAGCGCGACGTCCTCGCCCAGGTCGTCGGCGACCAAGGCGAGGGCGAGGTCCATGCAGGCGCTGATGCCCGCGCCCGTCCACACGTTCCCGGAGCGGACGAAAATCGGATCCGGGTCCACGACGACCGCCGGATGGTCGGCGGCGAGCTGCGCGGCGGTGGACCAGTGGGTGGTGGCGGTCCGTCCGTCCAGCAACCCCGCCGCGGCGAGCAGGTGCGCGCCCACGCACACCGACGCCACCCGGCGGGCCTGCGGCGCGACGGTCTTGACCCAGGCCACGACGTCCTCGTCGATGCGGGCGACGGGGCCGTCGGGGAGGACGTCGACCGCGCCGGGCACCAGCAGGGTGTCGACGGCGCCGTCGACGTCGGCGAACGCCGTGTCGGCGAGGAGGCGGACCCCGGCCGACGTGGTGACGACGCCGGACGCGGGGCCCGCGAGTTCGACGCGGTAGCCGGCCCGGCCGCCGGTCTCCCGGTTGGCCAGCGCGAAGACCTCCGCGGGGCCGGTGACATCGAGGAGGTCGACGTCCGGGAAGACCGCGATGACGATACGGCGGGTCGTGGACATGCCCCCATCGTTCCTGCTGCGCGGGTCTGTCAGCAATGACGGCGTTCTGTCATATGAAGACATGAGCTGAATCGAATAAATGATCGAATCGCAAGACAATCGATCAATAACGGGCCCTTGCTGCTCTGTCTTCCTCACTACCAAAGAGGACCCGCGCCTGGGCGCGGGGGCCGCGGCTCGGTCATGGGTGGGGGAAGGGCTTGGGGTGTTGAGGAGGTGGTCGGGCTTGTGTGCGGCGGCTCTTGGGGTGGGGAGCCGACAGGAGGTGGACGAGGGCGGACAGCCCCGCGGTCCGGGGTGCTGGGCAGATGGTGGATCTTGTGCGCCGCGGTGTGCGGGAGCCTGTACCGGAGGTGGGCGGGGGCGTGGGTGTCGACATGCCCGGGGGTGATCCGTCCGCGCTGCCTGCCGGGGCACCCCCGCCCGCCACCCGGGGTGAACCGTCCCCGCCGCGGGAACCCGTCCCGTACCCGGGAGCCGGTCGCGCCGTTCCGGGCGCGGGCGGGCAAGCTAGGGACCGAACTGTGTCCGTTCCACTTGGGGAAGTCGCGTTGAACTTCTGGTCGATCTATCAGCAGGGTTTTGCGCGTGTCGCGGCGTGCACCGGTCACACCGTGATCGCGGATGCGCGGGCCAACGCCGAGGCGGTGCTGCGCCAGGCGCGGCGCTGTGCGGAGGAGGGCGTCGCGGTCGCGGTGTTCCCCGAGCTGGGGCTGTCCGGCTACTCGGTCGAGGATCTGCTGCTGCAGGACGCGCTGCTCGACGATGTCGAGGAGGCGCTGTCCGCGGTGGTGGCCGGGTCGGTGGATCTGCTGCCGGTGCTGATCGTGGGTGCGCCGCTGCGGCACCGGAACCGGGTGTTCAACTGCGCGGTGGCGGTGCATCGCGGGCGGGTGCTGGGGGTGGCGCCGAAGTCGTATCCGCCGAACTATCGGGAGTTCTACGAGCGGCGGCAGATCGCGTCGGGTGAGGACGAGCGGGGCGGTTCGATCCGGGTTCTCGGGGAGCCGGTGCCGTTCGGCGTGGATCTGCTGTTCGAGGCGGTCGACGTTCCCGGCCTGGTGGTGCACGCGGAGATTTGCGAGGACATGTGGGTGCCGGTGCCGCCGAGTACGGAGGCGGCGTTGGCGGGTGCGACGGTGCTGGCGAACCTGTCCGGGAGTCCGATCACGGTGGGGCGGGCGGAGGACCGGCGGTTGCTGTGCCGGGCGGCGTCGGTGCGGTGTCTGGCGGCGTACGTGTATGCGGCGGCGGGGTTGGGGGAGTCGACGACGGATCTGTCCTGGGACGGGCAGACGATGATCTACGAGAACGGTGCGCTGCTGGCGGAGACCGAGCGTTTCCCGGTGGCGGACCGGTATGCGGTGGCCGATGTGGATCTGGATCTGCTGCGGCAGGAGCGGCAGCGGATGGGCACGTTCGACGAGAACCGGCGTGCGCATGCGGCGCGGACGAGGGATTTCCGGCGGGTGGAGTTCCGGTTGGATCCGCCGGCGGTGGATCTGGGGCTGCGGCGGCGGGTGGAGCGTTTTCCGTTCGTGCCGGCGGATGCGGAGCGGCTCGCGTTGGACTGCTACGAGGCGTACAACATCCAGGTCGCGGGGTTGCAGCAGCGGTTGGCGTCGATCGGCGGGCCGAAGGTCGTGATCGGGGTGTCGGGCGGTCTCGATTCGACGCATGCGCTGATCGTGGCGGCGCGGGCGATGGACCGGGCGGGGCGGCCGCGGAGCGACATCCTGGGGTGGACGTTGCCGGGGTTTGCGACGGGTGAGCACACGAAGGGCAATGCGCACGCGTTGATGGCGGCGTTGGGGGTGACGGCGGCGGAGTTGGACATCACGCCGACGGCGCGGCTGATGCTGGAGGAGATGGGGCATCCGTTCGCGTCGGGTGAGCCGGTGTACGACGTGACGTTCGAGAACGTGCAGGCGGGTTTGCGGACGGACTATCTGTTCCGGTTGGCGAACCAGCGGGGCGGGATCGTGTTGGGCACGGGTGACTTGTCGGAGTTGGCGTTGGGCTGGTGCACCTATGGGGTGGGTGACCAGATGAGCCACTACAACGTGAATTCGGGTGTGCCGAAGACGTTGATCCAGCACCTGATCCGGTGGGTGATGGGGAACGGCGAGTTCGACGCGGAGACGGCGCGGGTGCTGGGGGCGATCCTGGACACCGAGATCAGTCCGGAGCTGGTGCCGGGGGAGGAGTTGCAGTCGACGGAGTCGAAGATCGGCCCGTATGCGCTGCACGATTTCACGTTGTTCCATGTGCTGCGGCACGGGTTCCGGCCGTCGAAGATCGCGTTCTTGGCGTGGCATGCGTGGCATGACGCGGGGGCGGGGGCGTGGCCTCCGGGGTTCCCGGTGGAGAAGCGGGTGGCGTACGACTTGGCGGAGATCCGGAGTTGGCTGGAGGTGTTCTGCCGCCGGTTCTTCGCGTTCTCGCAGTTCAAGCGGTCGGCGATGCCGAACGGTCCGAAGGTGTCGGCGGGTGGTTCGTTGTCGCCGCGGGGTGATTGGCGGGCGCCGTCGGACGGCACGGCGCAGGCGTGGCTGCGGGATTTGGCGCGGGTCGACGGGGCGGTGGAGGCCGGGTAACTGGCCGGGCGAGGTGATGGGCCCGGGGGTGCGGTCGTCTGCTGTCCCCGGGCCGTTTCCAAGACCGCCGCGGCGCCACCCCGCGGCGCTCACAGGCCTGCCGACCCACGCTCGGCCGGCCCCGTCACAGAACGGAGCACTGTGCGCATCATCGTTTTCGGCGCCACCGGCATGGTCGGCCAGGGGGTCCTGGACGCCTGTCTGCGCGACGACGTGGTCACCGGCGTCCTGGTCGTCGGGCGCACCCCGACCGGCCGCAGCCATCCCAAGCTCCGCGAGGTCCGCCACGGGGACTTCGCCGACTTCACCGCGGTCCGGGAGCAATTCGCCGGATACGACGGCTGCTTCTACTGCCTGGGCACCTCGGCCCTCGGCATGAGCGAGGCCGACTACCGTTTGGTCTCCTACGACTTCCCCTTGGCTGCCGCCCGCGCGCTGTTGGCCGCGAGCCCGGATGCCGCGTTCTGCTATGTGTCGGGCACCGGCACCGATCCCACCGGCAAGAGCCGCATGATGTGGGCGCGGGTGAAGGGCGAGACCGAGAATGCGCTGCTCGAACTGAGCCCACGGGCCCGTATGTTCCGCCCCGGCCTCATCACGCCGCTGCCCGGCACGACGGCGAAGACCAAGGTGTACACGCTGCTCTACCGGGCCCTGACGCCGCTGGCTCCGGTGCTGCGCCGTATTGCCCCGCGCCACATCACGAGCAGCACGGACATCGGGCGAGCGATGATCCAGACCCTCCGCGCCGGAGCACCCCACCGGACGCTGAGCAGCGCGGACATCAACGCCATGGCCGCGGTTTCGCCGGGGGCAGGGTGAACGGGGGCTCGGGATGATCTTGTGTTTCCGTGCCTGGTCCGGGGGTTGTCGCCAGTAACCCGTTAACCCGTGCGGGTGTTCGTCCTGTCGGCAGGGGCTGCCGCGATGCGCCCATGGATGGGGATGATCTCCGTCGCCTCGTTTGCGACGACGCGGTTCCGCTCCGTGTGCCGGTGCCTGTCGATTGGCCGGCGGTCGAGCGGTGGCTGGGGGGGTGACGGTGCCTGCGGACTACCGGCGGTTGGCCGATATGTGGGGGCATGTTCCGTGTCGTGCGGAGCGGTTCGACTACGGGGCATGGCTGCGTGAGGTGCATGCGCGGTGCCGGCGGACGGTTCGCCGCGGTGATGACGCGGGCGGTCTGCCGGAGGGCGGGCTGCCGGTGTGGGGCCGGTCAGGCGCCGTTCTCGCGGACAGGGGTGACAATCTCGTCCACAAGCCAGCGGGCGGCCTTGTTCGGATAGGGGCGGGGCAGCGCGAGTACGACGTGTCGGATGCCGGCGGCGGCGAGTGCGCGGACGTGGGCGCGGGTGGTGGCGGGGTCGGCGTAGTCGACGATGATCTGCGCGGAGCGGGTGATCTCGGCCGGGTCGCGGCCGATTGCCGCGCAGTGTGCGTCCAGGGCGCGGGCGCGTTCGGCGATCCAGTCGGTGCCGTTGTGGGGCGGGCCGGGGACGTTCCAGATGTCGGCGTGCTCGGCGATGATGCGCAGGGTGCGGTCGCCCCAGCCGCCGAGCAGCAGTGGCGGGCCGCCGGGCCGGACCGGGCCGGGGCCGTTGCGGGTGCCGCGCAGGGTGGTGAAGAGGCCGTCGTGGTCGAAGACCTCCTCGGTCCACATGCGGCGCAGGATGGTGATCGTCTCGGTGAGGCGGGCCAGGCCCTCGCCGGGACGTGGGAGCGGGAGGCCGTAGGCGGCGTGCTCGGCGACGGCCGGGTTGGGTCCGTCGGGCTGTCGGGTGCCGCCGACGCCCAGGCCCATGATCAGGCGCCCTTGGGAGATCACGTCCACGGTGGTGGCGATCTTTCCGAGGTGGGCGGGGGCGCGCAGCATGTTGCTGGTGACGAGCAGGCCGAGGCGGAGCCGCGTGGTGCGGGCGGCCAGCGCGGCCAGCAGCGTCCAGCCCTCCAGGACGGGGCCATCGGGCGGCCCGGCCAGTGGCATCAGGTGGTCCCACAGCCAGGCGTCGTCGAGTTCGGGCAGTTCGTCGGCCTCCTCCCAGACGCGGAGGATGTCGTTGTAGGGGTGGCACCCGAATACGCCGGAAAGGGGCCGTGAGGCGGCGGAGTTGCTGGTCGGGGGCGGTGTCGGGTGATGGATGCGTGGTGATTAGGCTGATCGGGTCTTGTCGTGTCGTGTTGCTTCGGGGTGTCGGTGACGTCGATCGACCGCACCGCGTACCCGCGGTTCGAGCGGATGTCGGTGCGGGATGTCGTCGAGGTGTTCACCCCGACGGCTGAAGAGGTCGCGTGGGCGCGGGAGAAGACGACCACAGATGCGCATCTGCTGGCGTTGGCAGCGTGGTTGAAGTCGTACCAGTACCTGGGCTACTTCCCGAAGCTGGACCAGGTCCCCGCGTCGGCACTGGCCGGCCTGTGTGGGGCGCTCGGGCTTCCCGAGAATGTGCCGTGCGAGGTGGACGCGGACCGGACGGCCAAGCGGCACCGGGAGTTCATACGCAGGAAACTGGGTGTGGTCTACGACCAGGCCGGGTCGCGGAGGATCGCCGAGGAAGCGATCCGGACGACGGCGCAGTCGAAGGACAACCCGGCGGACCTGATCAACGTGGCGCTGGAGCAGCTGATCCGCAAGCGGCGGGAGCTACCGGGGTTCTCGACGCTGGACGACATGGCGGCGGCGATCCGCACCGAGGTCAACAAGGGCGTGTTCGCGACGGTCGCGGCGCGGATCCCGGCGGATGCGCGGGCGAGGCTGCTGCGGTTGCTGGTCGTCGATCCGGCGGTGCGCCGCAGTCGGTTCGACCGGCTGAAGGATCCGGCGAAGGCCGCGACGATCGGCAAGCTCAAGGCCCGGTTACGGCATCTGGCGGATTTGGACGGGATCGGTCCGACCGAGGTGTGGCTTTCCGGGGTGCCGATGGGGAAGGTCGGGCATTTCGCCGGCGAGGCGAGGCTGACGGACGCCAACGACATGGGCAAGGTGGGCGAGGCCAAGCGGCTGGTGCTGCTGGCCGCGATGGTCCACACGCTGCGGATCAGCGCGCGGGACGAGGTGTGCGACATGTTCTGCAAGCGCATCGCGGTCATCCACCGCAAGGGCCGCGAACGGCTGGAGGAACTGCGAGAGGCACACCGGGCCGAATCCGAGCGCCTGTTGGAGGTATTCGGCGAGGTGCTGGCCGCAGCCCGGGAGGCCACCGCCGGGGCGGAGCCGGTTGCCCGCCTCGACGCTCGGGGCGACTCGGCGTCCGGCGACGATGTCGACGTTGCCGGGCGGGAGGCCGCCCGGCGGACCGGTGAGCTGGTCTGGAAGGCCCTGGAGTCCGGCGGCGGTGTGCAGGCGTTGACGGACGCGCACGAGGCGGTGGCGGCGCACCACGGGAACAACTACCTGCCGCTGGTGGAGCAGTTCTACAAGTCGCACCGGTCGGTGCTGTTCACGCTGGTGGACGCGTTGGAGTTGCAGGCGACGTCGGCGGAGCGGGCGGTGGTGGACGCGGTGGCGTTCATCCGGGCGAACCGGGACCGGCGCGGGGAGTGGATCGAGGAGTCCACGGTGCACGTGCGCGGCGGCGAGGAGGTGGTCGTCGCGGTGGATGTGGACGCGTTCGCGTCGGAGATGTGGCGCAAGACGCTGCGGGACAAGCGCCGGCCGGGGGTGCTGGCGCGCCGGCATCTGGAGGTGTGCGTGTTCTCCCATCTGGCCGCGGAGTTGCGCAGCGGGGACGTCGCGGTGGTCGGGTCGGACTCGTACGCGAACCTGTACGACCAACTGATGGGATGGGAGGAGTGCGCGCCGTACGTCGCGGAGTTCTGCGACCAGGCCGGTATCCCGACCGACGCCACCGCGTTGGTGGCGCACTACCGCTTGCTGCTGACCCGAACCGCGCGCGAGGTGGACGCGGGGTATCCGGCGAACACCGACCTACGTCTTGAGGGCGGTCGGCCGGTGCTGGCGCGCCGGAAGGGTGCGGAGCGACGGCCGTCCGCGTTGGCGTTGGAGTCTCGGATTCTGGAGCGGCTGCCGGAGCGGTCGCTGCTGGACATCCTGGCGCGCAGCGCGTACCTGACGGGTTGGACCCGGCATTTCGGGCCGCCGTCGGGTTCGGATCCGAAGATCCGTGATGCGATGGGGCGGTATGTGGTGACCGCTTTTGCGTACGGCGGGAATCTGGGGCCGACGGAGGTCGCGCGGCACATGCGCGGGGTCAGCGCGCACGAGATCTCCACGGCGGGGAACAAGCACGCCGACCCGAACAAGATCCACCGGGCGTCGGCGGACGTGATCGACGCGTTCGCGAAGCTGGACGTGGCCTCGATGTGGGGCAACGGGCGCACCGCGGCGGCCGACGGCTCCCAGCTCGACACCTGGGAGGACAACCTCCTCGCGGAGTCGCACATCCGCTACGGCGGGTTCGGCGGGATCGCGTACCGGCTGATCTCCGACACCTACGTCGCGTTGTTCTCCCGGTTCATCCCCTGCGGGGTGTGGGAAGCGGTCTACCTGCTGGACCTGCTGCTGTCCAACGACTCGGCGATCCGGCCCGATTCCGTCCATGCCGACACGCAAGGCCAGTCGCTGCCGGTCTTCGGACTGGCGGCCGTGATGGGGTTCGACCTGCTGCCGCGCATCCGCAACTGGCACGACCTGACCTTCCACCGTCCTGGCCCGACGACCCGCTACAAGCACATCGACTCGCTGTTCGGCGACCACACGATCGACTGGGCGCTGATCGAGAAGCACTGGCCTGACCTGCTGCGCACCGGGATCTCGATCCGGGAGGGCCGGTTGTCGTCGGTGACGCTGCTGCGCCGGCTGGGCAACCAATCCAAGCGCAACCGCATCTACAAGGCGCTGCGGGAACTCGGGCGTGTGGTGCGGACGGTGACGCTGCTTCGGTACCTGTCGGAACCGCAGCTTCGCGAGCACATCACTGCGGTGACCAACCGCACAGAGGCGTTCCACAACTACGCCACCTGGTTGATGATCGGCGGCCGGCTCATCGGTCACAACGACCCCGACTACCAAGAGCGGGTGGTCAAGTTCAACGAGCTGATCGCCAACGCGGCGATCTACTCGACCGCGCTGGACATCACCGACGCCGCGAACGCGCTGGCCGCCGAGGGCCACCCGGTCGACACCGACGACCTCGCGACCATCACCCCCTACATCACGCGCACGATCCGCCGCTTCGGCGACTGGGTCCTGGACCTCGCCCCGCCCGAAGCAAACCCGGCCACCAGACTCGACCTGCAACCGGAGGTACTGTTCCCCGCCACCGTCGCCTGACTTGCCCTGGGGGAACACGGTCTTGGTGTCGTCCCAGATCCCACACTGGCCCGAGCGTACGGCGGACCTGCCGGTCGGGGAACCGGGGCGTACACCGCATCGCCGAAACGGCCGGCACTGGCTGTCGTCGAGCAGGTCCCCCGCGCACCAGATCGGTGCAGAAATCGGCGGCGTTCGCTACGGGCCAGGCAGCCGCGCGTTCATTGGCTTGCCCTGAGTCGGGCTCTGACGATTGGGTAATCTGCGAACGGAAAATCGTCCGCGGACACCGTGCACACAACCTTTCCGGCATGACGGATCTCGCCCGGCGGGGCCGAGTGGTCGCGCCCGACACAGCACCAGCGACCATCGAAAGGCATCGGCAGGGCCATGAACAGTCCCCTGTTGCCGGACCGGTACGAACTCGGGTTCCAAATAGGTACGGGCGGGTTCGGGTCCGTGTGGGCGGCGGCCGATAATCTGACGGGCGCTCAGGTCGCGGTGAAGATCCCCAAGCATCGCGACAGCGACACGCTGAGTCAATTCCGCCGCGAGGCCGAGGTCACCTCGGCCATCACCCACGAAAACGTGGTCAGGACGCTCGACTACAGCATCGATCCAGCAGCACCGTATCTGGCCATGGAGCTCATCGACGGGCACACCTTGAGCCACAAGACGAACCTGTTCGGCCCCATGGCCCCTGAGCAAATCGTGTCGATAGCGAAGCAGATATCGGCAGGGCTCGACGCGGTACACAGTGCGGAAGTCATCCACCGAGACGTCAGCCCGGCCAACGTGATGCTGGATCGCGAAGGCACCGCAAAGCTTATGGACTTCGGGCTGGCAACGTACGCACCCCCGCAGTTCCGGGACACGTTCCCACTGATAGCAACTCCGGGCTATATGGCCCCCGAACGCCTCCACGGCCAGTTCGGAACACTTGAGCAGCGCGGCGGTCCGCAGAGCGATCTGTATTCGCTGGGGGCGGTCATGCGCCACATGATGACCGGCCTTCCGATCATTCCTGGAGAAAAACTCGAAGACCTCGGCGGCCTGCGACCTGACACCTCGCGCGAGCTCCGAGCACTCGTCGAACAACTGATGATGCCCGATCCCGCCGACCGTCCGCGTTCGGCGGCAGAAACCCACAACCGCCTGGCCAAACTCTCACCCCACTCGGCGGCGACCTCCACGCAAGCCCCATCCCTGACCGTGGCCCGCGGTACGCGCCGGGCCGCCTCTGCGGCACCCACCCCGAACGGCACTCTCCTCGCTTTGGCCGCCACCGGGATTCCCTCAGTCGGAGAATTCTCCGGAGCGGGATCACGCGGCTCCAGGAGCTCGCCAACAGTTCCCCCCTCTGCTCTCGGACGTTCCGCCGAGAGATCATCCGGCAACGAACAACGCTTCGGCCCCGGCGACGGACGGGTCTGACAAGCGTCCGCAGACGCGGAGAATAGGGGTCCCCGCAGTACTCGGGAAAGATCGGGCGGATATGAATACACAGCGAGCAACGGCATTCGTTCCCCCGGTGTCGGGAACGTCGGTACCGCCGAACCGAACACGGACACGCACCCGGCCATCCGCCTACCCAAAACTGGGCCGCCGCCGACCGCCCAGTCCTCGCGGCATATCTGGACGGAATCCGGACACCGGCGCGCCTACCGCGGTGACGGAATCACAGGCGCAACGTCGCAGTCTGTGAGGGCGATGCGGCCGCCCTTCAGCTCGGGCACGTACTTGTAAACCGTGTTGCGGGAGACGCCCAGCAGTTTGGCGATCGAGGTGACGGTGTTCTCCGGCTCGGTCAGCAGCAGCCGGGCGTGGCGGATTTGCTCCTCGGTCATGGCCGGCGGGCGGCCGAGCCGGGCGCCTCGGGCGCGGGCGGCGGCCAGGCCTTCGTTGGTGCCCTGCACGATCAGCTCGCGGATGAACTCCGCCAGCGCGGCGAACACGTGGAAGACCAGCCGTCCGCCCGGCGTGGTGGTGTCGAGGGCCTCGTGGAGCGAGGTGAAGCCGATCCCGCGCTTGCGCAGCCCGGTCACGATGGAGATCAGGTCCTGGAGCGACCGGCCGAGCCGGTCGAGCGAGGGGACGACAAGCGTGTCGCGGGGACGGCAGTAGTCCAGCGCCTTCCACAATTCCTCGCGCTCGACGTTCTTCCCGGACTTCTTGTCCGCGAAGATCCGGTGGCATCCGGCCTCGGTCAACGCGAGGATCTGCCGGTCCAGCAACTGGCCCTTCGTCGACACGCGGGCGTACCCGATCAGCGCGCCGCCGCCGACCGGTTCGGGGGCGAGCGGGTCGCCGCCGAAGTCGAGCACCGCACCGACACCGCCTCCGGTCGGATCATCCATCGACTCATCGATATGAGGATGCGAGAAGACTCCGCCGGGACCGTTCGTGGTGTCGGGCATGGCCGATCAGTGTAGAGAAAACGGCTGGTGCGCGTTGTTGAGCAACACTCTTTTCTGACACCGTTTTTCGCGCATGATCACGGCCCGTTTCGGTGCGTGCGGCGGCTATTGGCGATCGTGCTCAACAATCGACCGATTCCCGAACATCGCACAATGCACGACTGCGACGAACCAACCGGACCGCGACGGCGGCGGTCCGGAACTCAACTGATGAACCGTCAGCAATGACGGCCCCTTTCCGGCGTATTCGGGTGCTACCCCTTGTAGGCCAGGTGCATGGGCGTCGTCTTGACGCCGAAGCGGAGCGTGCCGTGGGGCGCATCAATGATCACGACCATCACCTTAGATGATCGTCAGTATTGCTGACTATCAGGGGCGGTTAAGATTTTGGGATGGCGGAGAATGACGACGACGGGGCCGCGGCCGAGGAACTGCTCGGCACCCGACTGGGATACCTGCTCAAGCACGCGCAGCTTCGTCTGGCCAAGCACGCCGGGCCCGTACTCGCCCCGTTCGGGCTGGACGCCCGGGAGTTGGCGGTGCTCGCGGTGCTGGCGGCCGGCCGCCCGCTGTCGCAACTGGAGGCCGCGCGGCGGCTGGGCGTGGACCGCACGACGATGGTTGCGCTCGTCGATGCGCTGGAGGGCAAGGGGCTGGTGGAGCGGCGCCGCAGTGGGGAGGACCGCCGCCGCAACGTCGTTGAGTTGACGGAGCTGGGCACAGAGGTGCGGGCCGATGCGGAGGACGCCCGCGAGGCGGCGGAACGCGAGTTCCTCGCCCCGCTTGGCGAGAAGGATGCGGCGCGTTTTGTGAAGGCGCTGCAGGTGTTGATCAGAACTCCGAACGGGTCCTGAAGGCCCTCCGTCAACTGGCATGCCTTGGCGGACGGAGTTGTCCGAGGGCCACGGCGCGGAGTCGGGTCAGTCGGGGCGCCATTGGCGGGAGCAGTCGCGGCAGACCCAGTCGCCGTAGCCGGTTTTGTTGACTTTGCCGGAGCCGCAGGCGGGGCAGGTGGGGCTGTCGGCGGTGGTGGGTGGGCGCCAGCGGGCTTGGCATTCGGCGCAGACGAGGTCGCCGATGACGTCGCGGTGGACGCGGGTGGAGGTGCAGGCGGCGCAGCGGAATTCGCCGGCGGTGTTGTCGAGTGCGCCGACGGCGCGGACGGCGGCGTGGGCGCGTTCGCGGGGTGCGGTGTGGTGCCAGTAGAAGTCGATGAGGTCGCTGGGGACGTCGATGGCGTCTTCGTCGTCGGTGGGTGTGGTGTGGAGTTTGTGGTGTCCGGTCACGGGTGGCCCCCCGGGGTGTGGCGGACGGTGGTTCTTAGGGGGTCTACCCGGGTTGAGGCGGGTTGTTGCGGGTCAGTTTGCGGGGGTGGGGGGCCAGGGGGTGGGTTGGGGGTGTTTGGGCGGGCGGTTGTCGCCGGAGGAGCGGCCGGTGAGGCGGCGTCCGATCCAGGGGCCGAGGTGGGTGCGGGCCCAGTGGGCGTCGGCTTTGCGTTGGGTGAGCCAGGGGGTGGGGGGTGCGGGTGGGAGGGGGGTGGCCCAGTCGGGGTCGTGGGGGAGTCCGAGGGCTTGGCTGACGGCTTCGGTGACGCGTCGGTGGCCTTCGGTGCTGAGGTGGAGGCGGTCGGTGGCCCAGAGGCGGGGGTCGTCGAAGGCGCGTGCGGTGAAGAGGTCGACGACGGTGGCGTGGTGGCGGGTGCCGAGTTCGTCGACGAAGTCGACGAGTTGTTCGATGCGGGGCATGAGGCGGGCGCTGGATTTGAGGCGCCGGGTGGGGTCGGTGCTGCGGAACAGGACGAGGTGGCCGCTGTGGGCGGCGAGGGTTTCGGCGGCTTGTTCGAGGGTGGCTTTGACGGCGGGGAGGTCGCAGCGGGGGCGGAGGACGTCGTTGAGTCCGCCGGCGAGGGTGGTGAGGTCGGGGGTGAGGGTGGCGGCGTGGGGGGTTTGGTCGGTGGTGATTTGGCGGATGAGTTTGCCGCGGACGGCGAGGTTCGCGTACCGGAGCCCGGGGTTGGTGGCGGCGAGGCGGGTGGCGAGGAGGTCGTCCCAGCCGCGGTAGGCGTGGGGGTTGTGGGGGTCGGGGTCGGACATGCCTTCGGTGAAGGAGTCGCCGATGGCGAGGTAGGTGCGGATGGGCCCGAGGGGGGTGGGGGCTGGGTGGTTGGTCATGGCGGGTTGATCGTATGGGGTGGCGTGGGGGGTGGGGGCTTGGGCCGGTGGGGGTTGTGGAGGAGCGTTTTGTAGGTGTGTTTGTGTCTGCTTGGTGTGTGTGGCCCGGGCTGGTGGTCGGTGGTGGTGGGGGCGGTGGCGCCGGGTAGCTGTCGGCGGTGCGGCAGTCCTCGGATCAAGGTGAGGAAGGCGTCGTGCAAAGGCCCATTGGTCGCGAGCACGCTGGTGTCTCCCGCCAGGACGGGTCTGCCGTCCAGGTCGGTGATCCGTCCGCCTGCTTCGGGAACGATCACTGCCATCGGTGCGAGGTCCTCTGGTCCCATCGGTGGTCCGGCGATGATGCCCGCGTCGGTGTGGCCGGTGACGAGGGCGGCGGTGATGCCGGTGGAGTGGGTGAGGTGGACACGGTGGTGGAGGGTGGTGAGCAGGGGTTCGGGCCATCCGGCGATGTTGTGGGCCTGGGTGCGGGCTCCGGTGAGGTGGGTGCGGGTGGTGACGTGGGCGGGGCGTGCGGTGGTGAGGTCGGGTTCGGGGCCTTCGAGGATCCAGCAGCCGTGGCCGCGGGCGGCGGCGATGGTTTGGCGGGCGAGCGGGTTTGTGACGATGCCGAGGGCGGGGCCGTGGTCGTCCTGGTAGGCGAGGTCGGTGGTGAACAGGGGTGTGCGGGTGGTGAAGTAGCCGGTGCCGTTGATCGGGTCGATCGTCCAGCGGCGGCCGCTGGTGCCGGGTGTGGTGCCGGCTTCTTCGCCGTGGATGGTGTCGTCGGGGGTGAGGCGGGCGAGTTCGCGGCGGAGGTGTTCTTCGACGGCGCGGTCGGTGTCGGTGACTTCGGTGCCGTCCGGTTTGCGGCCGCCGGTCCAGGCGCCGTCGAGGAATGCGGTGGCGGCGGTGCGGGCGGCGTGGTGGGCGAGGCGCAGTGCGGCGGTGAAGAGGTCTCGGTCGGCGGGCGGGGGTGTGGGGGTCATCGCCTCAGTCTGGCAGGCTCGTGTGGTTGCGGTGGGGGGTTGGGTGTCAGGTGAGGACTTTGTTGACGAAGGCGGTGAGTCTGTCGCGGGTGCGGGTGATCTGTTCGTCGAGGGTGAGGGATTCGGTGGCGCGGCCGCCGACGGCTTTGGTGGTTTTGATGCGGCGGACGTAGAGGGGGCAGGCGAGGTCGGTGCACATGTAGATGCCGACGGAGTTGCCTTCGCGGCCGGGGCGGCCGGCTTTGCGGGCGGTCATGAGGGCGACGCCGCTGCCGGGGTGGGTGGTGAGGCAGATGGAGCACAGGCCGCGGTGTTGGAAGGTGCGGGTGTTGGTGGTGGCGCGCAGTGCGATGCCGACGGTGGTGTCGTGGTGGGGGGTGACGAGGTAGCCGCGGTCGGGGGCTGCGGGGTCGCGCCAGCCGAGGAAGTCGAGGTCGTCCCAGGGGAGTTGGGGGAGGTCGCGGGGGGTGTGGAGGCGTTTGGCTTCGCCTTGGGTGCAGTTGACGAAGCTGGCGCGGATGTCGCGGTCGGTGAGGGGTTGCATGGGGGTGACGTTAGAGTTTCCTAGGAGTCCTAGGCAAATGGCTTTTGTGGTTAGGTTGGTGTGGGCCGGGGCGATCGGATGCTTCGGCGGGCGAAGGGGGCGGTGTTGGCACGTGCGGGGCTGACGGTGGAGCGGGTGGTCGAGGCGGCCGCGGACCTGGCGGACGAGGCGGGTTTCGACCGGGTGACGGTGTCGGCGGTGGCGCGTGGGTTCGGGGTGAAGGACGCGAGCTTGTACTCGCACATCCGCAGCCTCCAGGACCTGCGCGAGCGTGTCGCGGTGCGGTCGGCCGGCGAACTGGCCGACCGGGTGGGCGCCGCGCTGATGGGCTGCTCGGGCCGTGACGCGCTGATGGCGTTCGCCGACGCGTACCGCACGTTCGCGCTCGCGCATCCGGGCCGCTACCAGGCGCAGCAGTTGGCCATGGCGCCGGGGCGCTGGGCGGAGCTGGGCGGCGACCTGCGCGGGATCGAGGCGACGTACGCGCTGCTGCGCGGGTACGGGCTGACCGAGCCGGCCGTGACCGATGCGGCGCGGCTGCTGCGCAGCGCGTTCCACGGGTTCGTCCTGGTGGAGTCGCACGGCGGTTTCCTGGCGGCGCGCAGTCCGGCGCAGTCGTGGCCGGAGGTGGTGGACGCGCTGCACCGGGCGTTGTCGACGTGGCCGGCGGGGGCGTAGCGGCCGGGGTTCGCGTGCGGGTCTGCCGTTTCCGGCACCGGGCCGCACGCCGGCGGGGCGTGCGGTCCCGCCGGCGGCGTCCCGGGGCCGGGGCCGGGTGTGCTCAGGCCGGGTTCTGCGGGAGGCCGCCGGGGAGCGGGTCGATGCGCAGGCGGGCGACGGTCGTGGAGGCGATGCGCCATGTGCCGTCCTGCTTGCGGTATTCGTCGTGGTAGTGGCCGTAGCCGTGGAAGCCCTGGGGTGCGCCGTCGGCGGGGAATTGGACGTAGTCGAACATCGCCCAGATGCCGGTGGCGGTGTCGGGGCCGGTGAGGGTGATCTCCGGCATGTGGCCGTGGTGGACGGTGCGCAGCGGGGTGAGGACGCCGGACATGAAGGCGATGATCGCGTCGCCGCCGTCGCTGCCGAACCCGTCGATGTCCATGCGGGCGTCGTCGGTGAAGACGGTGCGCAGCGCGGCCCAGTCCTTGGTGTCCATGTACCGGAAGTAGCGGGCTTTGAGCTGTTTGAGGGCTTCGATGTCGGCGAGTCGGTCGGGTGTGGGGGTGGTCATGGGGGCTCCGGTGGTGTCTCGGGCGGACCGCATTGCCGTACATGTCGAATATTCGACATGTGGTGTCGGGGGCTCAAGGTAGCCGGGGTGCGCGGGGGTTTCAACGGCGGGTGCGCCGTCGGCCGGCCGGTGCGGGCGCGGCGTCGTCACCGGCGGCGGGCGTGGACTTCCTGGTCGAGGTGCCAGGTGTGTCCCCCGTCGGTGGAGCGCTCGTTGCGCCAGTGGAAGGCGTCGGCGGTGACATCGGCGAAGATCCAGCGGACGAGCGTGCCGCCGTGGGCGCGTTCCATCACGATCTCGTCGCCGATGCGGTGGGCGTACATGTGGACGGCGTCGCCGTGGGCGGTGCCGTGGAAGGTGAACCGCCACAACTGCAGCCGCGGGTCCCAGATGCGGACGCACAGCCCGGACTCCTGGTCGGGTGCGCGGCCATCGGCGGGGGCGTCTTCGCGGGCGGGCCGGCGCCACACGTCGATCACGGCGCGGCCGTCGAGGGCATAGCCGAACTCCGATGCGCCGTTGACGGAATACGGCGGGGCGCCGTCGGTGGGATGGCAGGTGATCCGGGTCCGCCACGCCCCGGCCAGGCGCCCGAACTCGTCGATCTCGGGGGCGTAGCGGGGATCGGGGCCGTCGGCGAACAGGGTCTTCATGCGGCGCTCCCCGCGGCGGTGACCGGGGCGAGTGCGGTGGCCAGGCAGTCGGCGATGCGGGCGGCGTGGGTGCCGTCCGGGTCGAGTTCGGGGTCGTAGACGGACACGTCGAGGCCGATCACACGGCCGGTCCCCAAGAGCGTCTCGACGAGGCGGGCGAGCCGGCCGTAGTCCAGGCCCGGGCGGCCCGGGGTGTCGACGGCGGGCAGGACGCGTTCGTCGAGGACGTCGAGGTCCACGTGCAGCCACACACGCTCCAGCCCGCGCTCGGCCAGGCGGCGGGCGACGCGCTCGCCCAGCTCGGCGATGCCGATCCGCTGGATCTCCTGCGCGGTGAACCGGGTGACGGGCGGGACCTCTTCGTCCTCGCGGTCGCCGACCTGGACGACGTCCTCGTCCGCGACCAACGGCCGGCCGACCTGCGGCCAGTGGGTCAGGAGCAGTTCGCCGCGCCCGGTGGCCAAGGCGAGGTCCATGCCCGCCGCCGAACCGAGTGCCGCGCCCGCGTCGTAGTTGCCGGGGTGCCGGAAGTCGCTGTGGCCGTCGACGTGGACGAGCCCGCAGCGTCCGCCGCGCCGGGCCCCGAGCAGGCAGCCCAGCAGGATGCTGCAGTCCCCGCCGAGCACGACAGGGAACCGGCCGGCCTCGGCCAGAGTGGCGTGGACCGCGTCGGCGAGGCGCAGCGTGTGCTCGCGGAGGGTGACCCCGTTGCGGATCCGGGTCGCGGGCTGCGGGTCGAAGGCGTAGGGCGGCCGGTCGAGTTCCACCACCCGGGCGGGGCGCAGCCGGGTGTCGAGGCCGGCGGCGCGGAGGGTCTGCGGGGCGCGCCAGGTTCCGGGTTCGTGGCGGCCGGGGCGGGGCGGGCGTAGGCCGAGGTTCCAGGGGGCGGTGATGAGGTCGACGGGCATGGGGGTCCTTTCGGCACGGCCGGGTGTAATCTAACCGGATAACATCAGTACACCGGTTGGAAAGCTTGGCGCAAGGGCGGCAAGGGCCGACAGGCCCGCGTGCGCGAGAGCATGGAGGCCGGACGAGTGCACGAGAGGCGGCCGCACGTGACAGGCACCATCCAGGCGCACAGCTTCCAGCCCCGCGACCTGGTCGGCGGACACGTCGTCGTCGACCTGCTCAACACCGTCACCGCCCGCGACGCGGAGCCGGTCGACTGGCTGGACGGCTACCCGCGCCTGCTGGAATGGGCGGCGTTGACCGGGGAGTTCGCTCCCGACGTCCTCACCGGACTGCGGACGCGGGCCGACGCCGAGCCCGGCGCGGCGGCGCGGGCGTTGGAGCGGATCCGGGACCTGCGGGAGGCCGTGCGGGACGTGCTGGTGGCGGTCGTCCACGGCAACGAAGACGCAGCGGGGGCCGCCGCCCCGGCTCCCGGGGAACTTCCGCCCGACGCCGAGTCCGTTGTCCGCGTCGAGAGCCACTGGAAGCAGGCCGCCGCCCGGTCCCGCCTCGCCCTCGACGGCGGAACCCCGCACCTGCGGCTCGACGTGGCGACGTCCGGACTGGACTACCTCACCCACGACCTCGCGCTGCGTGCCCTCGACCTGCTCCGCGCCCTCCCCCGCGAACGCACGCGCGTCTGCCCCGGACTGCGCTGCGGCTGGGTCTTCGTCGACACCTCCCGGGCCGGCCGCCGCCGCTGGTGCGACATGGCCACCTGCGGCAACGCGGCCAAGGGCCGCAGCCACTACCGGCGGAAGCGGGACGGTGCGGACGCGGAGGCCGGCGAGCGCCCGGTGGCCGAGCCGCCGCGGTGATCCCCGGCTCGCGAACGCCTCGCGCCACACCCCGCCGGATTCGACGAACCGGTCGCCGTCCCTGCGGAACACGCGCTTCGGCGGCATCGCGGCCATCGCCGCATCCCGCTGCGCCCTGAGCCGCTCCGCTTCGGGACCGGCGGGGCCCGCGACGTGGAACCGGCGCACCGGAACGCCGAAGACGTCGACGCAGCGCCACCACGACGGCCGAACCACACGCGCGCAACGCTACTGCAACCCGCAGATTGCAGTCCGATGCGCGATGTGCAATCGTGGGATTGCAGATCGATACGGGGAACGCGTGAAGGAGGAACCCGTGAACGACGACGCCGCCCACACCGACGAGCAACTCGCCGAGCTGGACACGATCGCCCGGCAGATCGACATCGACGGCACGCCCGAGCGCGTCTGGGAGCTGATCGCGCGCCCCGGCTGGTACGTCAACGACGGCGCCGTCGACGCCGAACCCGACCTGCGCTACGAAGGCGACGTCGCCGTCGTCCGGCACCCCACCCTGGGGGAGTTCCGCTTCCGGACGGTGGAACTGGACAAGCCGCGCTACGCCGCGTTCCGCTGGATCGGCACCCCGTACCGGGGCGAGCCCGCGCCCTCGACCCTCGTCGAGTTCTGGATCGACGAACGCGACGGCGGCGGCGTGACGCTGCGCGTCCTGGAGAGCGGGTTCTCCGGCCTCGCCGACGACCCGGCCGCATGGCTGAAGGAACGCGAAGGCAACGACCAGGGCTGGCTCATCGAACTGGCCGCCGCCAAGACCTTCGTCGAGAAGTCCGCCCCCGCCCCGACGGCGCAGCCGTGACCGCCGAACTCCCCGTCATATGCGCCGCGCTCGGCGACCCGACGCGCTGGGAGATCCTCACCCGTCTCGGCCAAGGCCCCCAGTCGGCGTCCGCACTCGCGAAGGTCCTGCCGGTGAGCCGCCAGGCGATCGGCAAGCACCTCGACGTGCTGCGCGACGTCGGCCTGATCGAGTCCGAACACCGCGGCCGCGAAGTCGTCCACCTCGCCATCGGCGCCCGCCTCGGTGCCCTCGCCCGCGAACTCGACCGCATCGGCCGCTCCTGGGACACCCGCCTGCTGCGCATCAAGGAGCTGGCGGAGAGCCCCGAACCGGACGCCCCGGACGCCACCGACTGACACAAGTCCGTGCCGGGACGACCACCCGCGGCGGCCACCAAGCACGACAGCACGGCGGCCGCCGCGGCCGGCCGCGGTCAGGCAGACGACTCGGCGCCGCAGCAGCCGCGGCGCACCCGGAACCGCATCCGGTCGGGCAGCGGTCACCGGTCCCGCCGTCCACGATGGCCGGCACACGCGCCGAGTCCGCGATTTCGGCACCGGAGACCACGATCCGCGCAGCCCCGACGGCCGGCCTCGGCCTCGTGCGGCACCCCCTCGGCGATCACGACGCACGCGGCACGGTCCAGCACACCGCGCAGGCGCGCCATTGCCGGAGCGCCGTCCTCTCCCGCCCCGGCGTCGCGTCACCGAACCGCTGCCGGACCCCCGCGGTCGGCGGAATGCCGCGCGGCATCACACAGCGATTCCACGATGACGGTCCCCGGGTAGTACTTCCGCGGCCACCGGTTGCGGTAGTAGCAGTCCCAGTAGCTGGCCACCTGCTGCCGCGTCCGCTGCAGGAACGCCGGGTTCGCGGCGAGGAACGCGCCGTACACGTCGTGCTGCGCGGTCCCGGGGATGTCGATGTCGACCAGCCCGTCCCAGATGACGCGCTGGATCTCCGCCACGTACTCGCCGACCAACCGCACCACGAACGGCACGACCCACGGCTCCGCCAGCGCGACGATCTGCTCGACGTGCCGCTGGCGCACCCGCCCGTCGTGGTGCCGCGAGTAGAGACAGTGGAACACCGTCTGCTGCCGCGCCGAGAACGACGCGGTCAGCGCAGCGTCCGGCTCGTCGTTGTACACGCGCTCCGGGATCGCCACGCCCTCCCCGGCGACCCTGACCGGAAAGGGGAACGCAGGCGCGAGCCGGTGCGGCGGCATCGTCGACGCGACCACGAGCACGTCGTCGGCGAGGAACCGGGGGAACGCCGCGGCGAAGGCCACCGTGTGGTCCGTTCGTTCCAAGGGAGCGGATGTCATGCGTGCAGTCTTCCGGACCCGGGCGGCACAGGAAGAGCCGCCCGGCCGAAGGCTGATCGCCGAGGTCGACGCAGTCGACGAAGTCAGGACGCGTGCACGTCGTCGAAGACCGCGACGGCCTGCGCCGGGTCCGGGCCCACCAGGCGTTCCAGCCCGGCCGTCGTCATCCGTGCCCACCGCCCGGCCCGCTCCCACATCCGTTGCTCGAACGCGCGCACCACCGTGTCCGGGTCGCCGGACCCGGCGACGATGGCCTCGGCGAGTTCGGCGCCCTCGACCATCGCGAGGTTCGCGCCCGCGCCGAGCGGGGGCATCAGGTGGGCTGCGTCGCCGAGGAGCGTCACGCCGGGGACGTGGGTCCAGGTGTGGGACACCGGCAGGACGTACAGCGCACGGTGGACGAAACCGGTGCCGCGGCGCAGCAGGTCGAGGACGGGGTCCGCCCAGCCGCCGTACCTCGCCAGCAGCCGCGACCGCACCCCCTCGGCGGAGGACAGGTCAAGTCCCGCATGCCAGTCCGCCGGTGCGCGGAACTGGGCGTACACCTTGACGTGGCCGCCGCTGTTGCGCTGTCCGACGAGCGCCTGGTTCACGCCGAACACCACCACCGAGCCGTCGCCGACCAGCCGGGCGAGGTCGGGGTGGCGGGTGTCGACGTCGTCGAGGGCGGCCTCGACGTAGGTGACGCCGGTGTAGCTCGGCTGCGCCGGCGAGACCGCCGGGCGGACCCGGGACCAGGCGCCGTCCGCGCCGACGACGAGGTCGAACGCCTCCTGCCGCCCGTCCGCGAAGTGGACCGCCACGCCGTCCCCGCCCCCGGGCACCACCCGCGTCACGCCGTGGCCCCACCGGACCTCCAATGGCCCGAGCAGCAGGTCGCGCAGTTGTCCGCGGTCGATCTCGGGGTTGGCGTGGTCGTCGGGACCGGGCCGCCAGTCGCGCAGGACGGTGCCGTTCGGGTCCAGGATGCGCATGGCCTGCCCCTCGGGCCGCGCCAGCTTTCCGAAGTCCGCCAGCAACCCGGCTTTGTCAAGGGCGAGTTGGCCGAGGCCTTGCTGGAGGTCGAGGGTGCCGCCTGGGGGACGGGCATCGGGGGAGGGGTCGCGTTCCAGGACGGTGACGGGGTGGCCGTGCCGGTGGAGGACGCGGGCGAGGGTCAGTCCGCCCGGGCCGCCGCCGACCACGGCGATGCGCTGTCTCATAGCGATACACTGTATTTTCACGGGACGGCGTATCGCAACAGTACGGTGAGACCATGACTGTCTGGGACCGCCCCGAGCCGCCGACCCGACCCGCGCCGCTCGACCGCGAACGCATCGTCGCCGCCGCCCTCGCGCTCGCCGACGAAGGCGGCCTCTCCGAAGTGTCGCTGCGCAAGGTCGCCGCCCGGCTCGACGCCGGCCCGATGCGCCTGTACGGCTACATCGCCACCAAGGAAGAACTGTTCGACCTCATGCTCGACGAGGTCTACGCCGAGATCCTCCCCGCCGACCCGCCCGGCGACTGGCGCGAAGCACTGCGGCTGCACGCCCACCGCACCCGGCAGGCCGCGCTGCGCCACGAATGGCTGGCCGACCTGCTCGGCGGCCGTCCGGCACTGGGCCCCAACGGACTTGCCGTAGCCGAGTCCACGCTGTCCGCGCTCGACGGACTCACCGACGTCGACACCGCGATGCGAGCGGTGGAGACGGTGAGCGCGTACTTCACCGGCGCGATCCGGCGCGAGATCGCGAACCTGCGCGCCGAACGGGAAACGGGCCTGTCCACGCACGAGTGGCAGCGCGCGTCCGGACCGCGCCTGGCGAAGATGCTGGAGACGGGCCGCTTCCCGGCACTGTCGAAGTTGGTGTACGACGGCACGGACATCGAAGCCGACGAGTCGTTCGCGGTCGGCCTGGACTGGGTCCTCGACGCGGTAGCCGCCAAAATCGCGCCGGAAGCGAAGGAGACGAAGGAGACGGAGGAGCCGCGGCGGTGACGCCCGATCGGTTCCGGCACCCCTGTCCGCCATCGACCAGGTGCGTCACTTGACCCACCGAACCGGGGTCGGATTACCCCCTCGTCCGGGTCCGGAGCGCTCCTGGAGCCGTGGACGACGCAGCGCACAGAACAGCACCGAACGAGGAGCCCCGGTGATGCGACCGGCGACATGCTCGTCGTCTTCACCCCGGGCCTGCACCGGTTCGACTACTACCGGCTGCTGGAGCGGGTCAACCGCGGCGAGGCCACCGTCCAGGACATCAAGGACAGCTCGCAAAGGACAGCTCGCAGACGTACGACAAACCACTACTTCGCCAGCCCGGTCTGGCGTCAGGCCTTCGCCGGGAGCCGAGCCTCGTAGTCCCGGCCCCCGGCGCGCGGCGGTTCAGCTCGCGGAGGCCGGGACGGGGGCCGGGACCGGGTCGACGCCGAACACCCACGGTGCGAGCACGACCACCCAGCCGTCGGGGTCCGCGAAGCAGACGCAACCCCGTTCCGGCCAGTACGGGTTGGCGGCCTCGACGGGCTCGTGCCCATGCTCCCGCAGGCGCGCGGCGACGTCGGCGACGGCCTCCGCGCCGGCCAGGTACAGGACGAGCTGGTTCTCGGGGTGGGGTTCGGGGATGCGCGGCGGGTTGCCGTGCTGGGTGATCTCCAGGTGGACCGCTGCGCCGGGCAGCCCGATCAGGACGCCGTCGTATCCGGCGTGCCCGTCGTCGCCCCGCCACCGGCCCAGCACCGGGAGGCCGAGCGCGTCTTCGTAGAAGGCGACGACGGCGTCGTAGCGGGCGGTGGGCCGGGCGAAGCGGACCGCACCGACAGGCAGGTGCGAAGGCCATGCGGAAGTCATGGCGATCAACCTACAAGTCGATCATTGGCATGCACCCCCGAAGGCTGGCGGACACCGACCGGCGCGACCCGGATGAGCCCGCGTCCGGTTCCTCCGCGGACCGTACGGCCGTCGTCATGCGGTCGGTTCGACGCATCGCTCATGACGCAGGCGTGCGAGGCGGTGGGCTGCTTGCAGCAGCTCGCGTGTGGAGGCTTCGGCCCCGGAGCCCTAGCTCGGACACCAGGGGAAAAGTAACCCGTGGGTAGGTTTCCGGCATCCGCCGTGTCCGCCGTTTCCGGGTGGGGGCTGGTTCGTTGGGCTGGTCGGGTGATGTCCCGGGGTTCGACGGCAAGGGACTGGCATGATGGCCAGCCGCCTCCACCTCCCACACCCCGTCACCGTCCCGGGCCCGCGCCGCGCGAGCGACCCCGCGGACCTCGGGCATGCTCCGCGTCGCGCAGTACTTTCGGCGCTCCAACATCCAGTCCGTGACCGCATGCGACTTCAGCGAGCACCCCCGGCTGTCGCACAATCCGAACCGGACCGCCACCACCACACCTGACGGACACGTCATTCGCGCACGGGCCGGACACTCCTCCGACGAACATGTCCGGCAGGAGATCTCCGACCACTACGGCAGCTATCCGCTGAGCGGAAAGCGGGAGCTGGGAGCAGTGCTCGTCACCGACACGATCTGGAACCCCGCCGAACCGCACCGGATCAGCGGCATCGTCACCGGCGAACAGCTCTTCGCCAACGGATCACAACTCACTCCCGACGCGCTACGGCCCACCCCCCTGGCAGCACCCCGACCGACCGCCGCTGCTGGGACACCGCATCAAGAGGCCGCCGTGCTGTCCGGCGGTGCGGGGAGCGCGCAAAACGGCGGGCTCGTACAGCCTGGCGCTGCCGTGCACATCACCGCAGGTCAGACGCCGACGACGGACGTACGCCGTAACGGTCCCGCCCTCGGCGCGTAAACATGCCGCGTAAACATGCGGAGCGTGCGGGGGCCGACGCAGAATCCCCAGGATTGAACGCTGACAGTGGCCGCGCACCGCGTGCGGTCGGGAGTGGGGTGCGCTCGTGGGCGCGTGTCTACGCCGAGTCGGCGTCGCCGGGCTGTGTGTCCAAGGTTCGTAGCGTGCTACTCCCCGGTTCGCTGCGTGGCTGTGGCCGCGCGGCGTCAGCACCCCTCTGCAAGCGCCCGCGTCCCAAGTGGACCGGTGCACCGGGCAACCCGATCAGGACGCCGTCGTACCCGGCGTGCCCGTCGTCGCCCCGCCACCGGCGGAGGAATGCCCGAACACCCATCCCAGGCGCCGCCGTTCTGCTACGAGACCCCGGTTCCGACGCGAGACCGGTTCAGGTAGCCGGTCCGAGCCAGGTCGCGGGGCGGGTGTGGTCGGGGTTGAACCCGCGGTGCTGCTCGGGGGCGGTTCTGCGGGCGCGCCGGTATCGGTGAGGGGAGGTCGAGCCAGTGGCGGCCGGCGCGGGTCGGACGATTTCCCGGGGCGGTGTGAACGTGCCGACGATGTGCACGGCGCCTGCGGCAGCTGCGAGGCAGAGCCGAATGCGAGGCAGAGCCATTCGAGACCTTGTCATCACATGCGGGACAAGCGGAGCCCGAGGGTCGGCGCGCGCTGATAGCGCTGGGCCGGCGGCGGTGCGGGGCGGCGATCAGGCGTGACGGCCAGGGTGGTGCGGGTCCCCAAGGCCGGCCCGAATCCGTAAGCGACGGCGAGCGAGCTCTTCTTCCCGGACCCGCATATCTCCGCCGCGGTTCGCAACGTATCTGCGACGAATTTTTCATCCACACGGGGCGCGCCCCAGAACCCGGAAACCGAGTTCACCCGGAATGCAAGCCACGGGGCCTGTTTGGCCACGACGAGCCCGAGAGACGAACGTCCCGCATTCCTTTCCACGGCTTCGACCGTGTTTTGGAATCTCTGGATGGCTGTCTGAATGGCGTTGGCCTGCACCCATGCCTGAACATCCCGGCGGAAGTTCGTTTGCAGGTGGCGAGGGGCCGCTTGCTCATGAACTGCGATGATTTCGGACGTTTTGGACTCACTGAGGTCGTCGCCTCCGACGATCACCGTCGCCACCGCGCGGCATGGGGGCATCGGGCCGACGGATTCGAGATCAAAGAAGAACGGCTCCCAGTCCCGACCGTTCTTGACACCTAAATTTTGGGAATGCAAGTCCGCGTGAGCGAGGGCCAGCGGAGTTTCGGCCATGTTTTCCAGGGCGGATTCGACATACCGTTCCGGGTGTTCGGGGTAGCCGAACCTGCCGGCCATGTAGTCGACGCACTCAGGATTGATCTCTCTGATCATCTGAAATCGAGCGGCGACGTCACGAGCCACGAGATCGTTGTATTCCGCGTGCGTCGCCGGCATGTGGGCAGGAGGGTTCGAGTCGGGTGGGCCGAACTTCTCCAACATTGTGCCAAGCGCAGACGGGAGGCGTGCGTCCGCCGGTGTGACGACGGGTATTTCCTGTATTCGCCTCCAAAGGTGCGCGACTCGCTCAAAGTATCGGCGCGGGATTCTGTCGTAGTTTTGCCTTCTCGTTCCGGGGTCCGTCGCGAAGCGGGACAGCTGCTGCACCTGCTCCCACTTCTGGATCATGAAGCGGCCGTGCGGGTCTGTGTACAAGAGGCTGGGGACGTCACCTCGGAGGTTTTCCAGGAGATGATGGATCACGCTTTCGGAGTACGGTGACTGGGTCATGGGAACCCAATCGTTATTTTTGGCGATGCGGATGCAAAGGCCGTTGATGGGAACATTGCTGTTGTTTGCGCCGGATTTGGATCTACGAGAACCCATAGATGTTCTCACCAACGCTTGCCGATACAGTCTCTCGGCATCCCGGGGGTCGATCGTTTCCGCGTCCGCAGCCATGACCGACCACCCTATACAGCCGACCGCTTCCCAGGGCAGCGCAGATGCACGCGACCGAGGGGCGGCGCACCCCGTACATTGCTCAACCGACCCGGCGGTGTAGCCGCCGACGGAGAAGAAGCGGGCTCCGACGCCCTTGAATCTGCCCTACGGCCCGTGGGGGTGGTGGAGGTCTGAAATCGTGCCGCACCGCATTTGCGCCTCCCCACGCTCGGCCGCCCCGCCGCACTGGCCCCGGACCAAGCGGCCGACGTCGTCGACGCGTACGAGGCCGGCACCGCGGTCAAGGCGGTCGCCCGGCGGTACGACATCGCGCCCAGGACCATCCCCCGCCATCGACGTACCCGGCCTGCTCGCCGAGACCGGTTGGTGGGGTGTGGTGCTGAGGCGGGTTTGACTGAGGCTGGTTCGCAGGCGGGCGTATTCCTCCGCGCAGGTAGGGAGCTGACCTGTGGGGTGGGGATGTGGCATTCGTGAAGTACGCCGGGCTTGTCAACAAGAGGGCTGTCGCCGTTCTGCAGCCGGGCGAGGCGGCCGTGTTTGCCGTGCTGGTCAAACCGCGTGCAGTCGTCAAGGGGCCGGTCGATGCCTTGGTAAACGAGTAGGTCGTTGTGCAGGTCAACTGTGTGGAGAGGCAGGGCGCGGACGTCCCTCGGGTGGGGGACGTGGATGCCGGCGAGCGCCACCACCATCTGCAGGGCCGGTGTGCCAGCCCTTCGAGCTTGCGGCTGATCCACTGGGCGAGGCTGTCGGGGCGGTCGTCGTCGAGCAAGACCTCCAAGGTGTGGTGGACGGAGCGGCGGACGCCGAGGCGGTGCAAGGTGAGCACGGTGGATGCCTTGATGCGCTCCGAGGAGTCGTGGACCGAAGCCAGCAGGTACAAGCTGTCGCGGACACACGAGCGGAGCCCGTCGCTCCAGCCGCGGGCGTCGGCGACATCGTCGGCACGGGACATCAGGTAGCGGGCGAACTCCGGTTCCCTCGGGTCGACTTCACCGAAGACGACCGGCCTTATGTCGCGTGGACTGTCGAACAGCCGAGGCTGCGTCCAACCTCGGTTTGTGATCCGGACCGGTGCGGTCATGGCCGGCGGAGCGCGGACGCGACGCCAGCCGTACACGGCGGACCATGTCGCTGAAGACAGTTGCTGTCCGGTGACCGCGGCGGTCCGAAGATCTGGTGGCCGCCAGGTGCGCGGGGGCATCCCTGCGCCTGGTGACAGCACAGCCGACACACCGAGCAGACGCTCACCGGGTGCCTGCGGATGTGCGAAGTTCAGACCCGGCACTCGCCCTGACGGCGCTCGGTGCCCCAGGTGAAGCACTCCCGGCAGCCGTCGGCGGCCTGCCACCGCGGGCGGCAGCGGTGGCAGTACTCGCCGCCGAAGTGCTCGGGGGAGCGTCGCGACGGGTTGGAAGCTCGGCGGCTGGGGGCCGTGGAGTTTCCGCGACCCCTCGCCGGAGATCTGCGGCGTGTGCGAGGCCGTCATGCAGCCCTTACGTGGACAGCACCGAATGGGACGGCAACGACAGTTGGCGCCCGCTCGAAGACGCGGACGAACGCCAGGTGGACAGCCGCCCCGCGCACGTGCCGACGCTGGTCGACTTCGGCCGTGTCTGCGGGATGCAGATCTACAGCTGCCCCACGTCGCACGACCACCCGCACAGCACCGTGGCGCAGTAGCCGACGCGACGCCGGTCGCGTCACCGCGTGCGAGGCGGGACATCGCGGCGACGTTCAACCGGGCTCCACGCACCCTAATTATCGAATTACCGTTAACAGCAAGACGTTAACGACCCGGAAAACCCCCAAATCAGGGCGAAGCACCCATCCAGCCCCGCTCCACTGGCGTGCAACATAATTCCCGCTATGTTGCGCGTTTCGTAACAGCACTCGCGGGCGGCTGATCTGCGTTACGTAAATAGGGGCTTCTCCAGGAACCGCTCAGCGCGCGACGCACCGAGCCGCGGGAGGCCGCGAAACGCTCTCGACGCGTCCCTCGCAAGCGCACGGCGCGACCGCAGCCACCCGCAGCACGCCCCCCTCAGCGGCGCAGCAAGTCCCGGATCGCCGCCGCGATCTCGTCCGGGGCCTCCTCCGCCATGAAGTGGCCGGCCCGGGTCAGCCGGTGGTCGAGGTCCGGCGCCCACGCCTTCCACACGCCGTCGGCGTCGTAGCCCAGCTGCGCACCCCAGTCCTGCTGGAGGACCGTGACGGGCATGGCCAGCTGCGACCCGGCGTCCAGGTCCGCCTGGTCGTGCGCGATGTCGATGCCGGCCGAGGCCCGGTAGTCCGCGACGATCGACGGGACGGCCGCGGCGCTCGCGCGCAGGTACTCGGCGCGCACGTCCTCGGGCAGGGCGGCCGGGTCGCCGGCCCAGGCGTCCAGGAACGAGCCGAAGAACACCTCCGCACTGGCGGCGATCATCGCCTCGGGCACGCCGGGCGGCTGCGCCATGAGGAACAGGTGGTAGCCGACCGCCGCCGAGACGCCGTGCAGGACGTTCCACATGTCGAGCGTCGGCACCACGTCGAGGATGCCCAGGTGCGTGACGGTCTCGGGATGGTCCAGCCCGGCCCGGAACGCGACCAGGGCACCGCGGTCGTGGCCGACGAGCGCGAACCGCTCGTGCCCGAGCGCCGCCGCCAGCGCCACGACATCCGCGGCCATGGTCCGCTTCGCATAAACCTCGGGACCGGTGGCGGCCGGCTTGCCGCTCGCGCCGTAGCCGCGCAGGTCGGGGCAGATCACCGTGTGCTCGCCGGCGAGCCGCTCGGCGACGTGCCGCCACATCAGGTGGGTCTGGGGAAAGCCGTGCAGGAGAACGAGCGGGCTGCCGGTGCCGCCGACGGCGGCAGCCAGCTCCACACCGTCCGCACCGGGCACGCGGACGTGGTCGAAGCCGGGAAGAGCGAGCGTCATGTCGGACCGTCCTTGTCGGTCGGGAGTGGCTGACCGGACCAGCGTCCGCGACGGCGATCAGCAGCCGATCAGTACCGTGCGGCGCGACCCGGCCCCGGCACGGAGGATGGGGGCATGCGAATCGACGTCCTCGGTGTGGTGCGGGCCCTGCGCGACGACGGCAGCACCGTCGACCTGGGCGGGCCCCGCCACCGCGAGGTACTCGCCCGGCTCGTCGCCGCCGACGGACGCACGGTCACCACCGACACCCTCGTCGACGACCTGTGGGCCGACCCGCCCGCCCGCGCCGTGGGCGCGCTGCGGACGTTCGTCGCCGCGCTGCGCCGCGCCCTCGAACCCGACCGGCCGCCCCGAACCCCGCCGCGTCTGATCGTCACCGACGGCCCCGGGTACGCGCTGCGCCTGCCGCGCGAGGACGTGGACGTCCACCGGTTCGAAGACGCCCTGGCCCGCGCCCGCCGCAGCCCCGACGCGGTGGCAGGCCTCGCCGCGGCACTCGCGGCCTGGCGCGGACCCGCGTACGCGGACGTGACCGGTTCCGTGTGGGCGCAGCGTGAGCGGACCCGGCTCGAGGAGCTGCGGTTGGAGGCGGTGGAGCTGCGTGCGCGGATCCTCCTCGACGCGGGCGAAGGGGCCGACCTGGTTGCCGAGTTGGGTGCCCATGTCGCCGAGCACCCGTGGCGTGAGCCGGCCTGGGAGCTGCTGGCGCGCGCGTTGTACCGGGCGGGCCGCCGGGCCGACGCGCTGGCCGCGCTGCGCCGCGCCCGCACGATGCTCGTCGACCAGCTCGGACTCGATCCCGGCGCGGGTCTTCGGCGGTTGGAGACGGACATCCTCAACGGGTCCGTGCCGTCCGAAGGGACGGAGGCCGGGTGGGGAGGTCCGGGTGTCCGGCTCGGCCCGCGGACCACCGTGGATCTGGCCCGCACCCTCGCGCCGGCGGGCGGCGACGCGCTGGTCCGCTCGCGGCGCGACCGTCTCGCCGCGATCCGGGCGGCGCAGCGCACGGGAGACCTCTTTCTGACCGCGCGGATCATCGGCGCCTACGACGTGCCCGCGCTGTGGAGCCGGGCCGACGATCCCGAGCAATCCCGTGCCGTGGTCGCGGCCGCCGAGCGCACGCTTGCCGGGCTCGGCCCGGACGGCCCCGCGGACCTGCGCGCCCGCCTGCTGGCGACGGTCGCCGTCGAGAGCCGTACCGCCGACCTCGCGGAGAGCGAGCTCGCGCGGGCGCAGCAGGCGGCGCGTCAGGCCGAGGAGCTGGCGCGGGAGGTGGCCGATCCCGCGCTGCTGGCGTTCGCGCTCAACGGGGTGTTCCTCCAGTCCTTCACCCGTCCCGGTCTCGCCGCGGTACGGGACCGTACCGGCGTGGAGATCCTCGACCTGGCCGGCCGGCACGAGCTGCCGACCTTCGCCGTGCTCGGCCGGCTGATCCGGCTGCAGTCCGCGTCGGCGATGGGCGACCTCGACGCCGCGGCTGTGCACGCCGATGCCGTCGACCGGCTCGCCGCCGCCGCGGAGGCGCCGTTGGTCCCTGTCCTGACCGGGTGGTTCCGGGCCCGGGCCGCGGCCGCGCGCAGCACCGAGCCGGGCGGGCCGACCGCCGCCATCGCGGCAGCGCGCTACCGCGCCGCCGAGGAGGCACTTCAGGCAGCCGGGATGCCGGGGCTGCACCGCGGCCTGTTCCCGCTCGCGCTCCTGGGGCTTCGCCTGCTGCACGACCGGCCGGCGCCCACGGATCCGTACCTCGACTGGGGCCCGTACCGGCCCTGGGCAACGCCTCTCCTTCTGCTTGCCCAGGACCGCGGGGAGGAAGCCCGGGCTGCGTTGGCCGCGGTGCCCGCGCCGCCGCGTGACCACATGCAGGACGCCCTGTGGTGTCTGACCGCCCGCGCAGCGGTACGCCTCGGCGAGCCCGGAATCGCCGCCGGGGCGGTGGCCGCCCTGCGTGACGCCCGCGCGGAACACGCCGGTGCGGGAAGCGGAATGCTCACCTTGGGCCCGGTGGCGCGGTACCTGGCGGAGGCGGAGGAGTGCGCCGCGTCGGGCTGACGAGGGTGGAGTCGACGGTGGCCGCCGTTCCGGAACGGCGCGGGTCGGTCATGCGTGTTTGGTGACGGCGGGGGGTTTCCAGGTGCCGTCGAGGGCTGCGGGGTCGGGCCAGTAGGCGCGCAGGAAGAGCGCGAAGCGTCCGCCGGGTGCGGGGAGCCAGTTGGGGACCTGGTCGTCGGCGGGGCGCCGGCTGCCGACGTGCAGGGTGAGGGATCCGTCGTCGCCGGTTTGCAGGCTGGTGTTCTTGGTGCCGAGGGAGTAGCGGTCGAGTTCGTTGGGGTGGAAGAAGTGGTGCTCGTTGTAGAGCGTCACGGACCAGAAGCCTTTGACCGGCGGCAGTGCGCCCGGTGCGAACGTGAGGGTGTAGGTGTGTTCGCCGGTGAGGAGTTCGCCGTCGGCGTCGAGGTCCTGGTAGAAGTACGCGGTCTCCGACGGGGTGTTGACGAAGATGTTCGACTTGCCCATCGCCGCGCGCGACAGATAGTCGCCGCCGAACGCCGCGCCGTTGCGCTGGGTGCTCCAGTGGTGGTCGAGGGGGACGCCGATGTTGCGGAACTCGAACAGCTCGTGCATCAGCGTGGCGTTGGCGTCCTTGGCCGTGGCACGCAGTACGTCCGCGGTCTCCGGGTGGTTCCTCGCATCGTCGAGGACAGAGCGGAACATGCCGTAGAGGGCTTCCTCGCCGGGACGGGCGGGCACTTCGTCCAGGACGGCGGGCAGCAGGTCGAAGAAGGTGTCCGGGTCGACCCACTGGGTCTCCTGCTCGCCCGCGGTGGCGTCGCCGGCGGGGAAGGAGGGGGCCTGGGACCAGTCGGTGGTGCGCATGGCGCCGGTGTACTCGGCGAGCGGGTAGACCATGACCTGGTTGATCGAGTGCTGGATCGCCGCGCGGTCGGCGTCGGTGTCGTTCATGAACACCCGCGGGATGCACACCGCGATCCGGGTGTCGAACCGGAACACGCCCTTGATGCCGTCCGGCACCTGCCCGTCCCAGCCCGTGGGGGCGAGCAGGTAGTGGCCGGGTTCGGTGCCGTACATCGCGCCGAGCTGCGCGAACGCGTCGGTGCGCTGGTCGACGACCTGGTAGACCCAGAACCGGCCGCCGAAGTCGGGGACCTGGACGACCGACGGCCCGCGGCGGGCGTCCAGGATGCCGAATCCGTAGACGACGTCCTGGTTCGGGCAGGCCACGATGCGCTCCTCGGGCCTGATGTAGTCGTGCAGCATCCCGGCCGTGCCGGGCGGACCGGCGGGGATGATGCCGCCGATCAGGCCCGGCTCCGGGACCTGCTCCATGATCGAGAGCCGGCTGTGCATGTTGACCAGCGGCCACCCCCACAGGTACGCCAAACGGCCCACCGTGCGGCAGTAGTCGTCCGTCATCCGTTCCCCCGCAACCGGCAGGGCAAGCTCAGCAGCAGATCGCGAAACCGTAGAAGTCATCCCATAACGGTAGGTTTCGGTATCGCCGGTGTCCTGTTGACCGGCATTCCCACGTCCAGGACCCGGGCGGCGGCCACCGAGCTCGTCTGCCGTGTACCCGAGTCCGACGTTGAGAGGTTCGGAGACTGCCGGCGGCCCCCACAGCTCTGGAGTGCCGTCGAATCTCGGGTTCTGGCTCAACTTCTGGGGGGGCGGGTCCCGTGCGCCGCGGGAACCGACCCGGTGCAAGCCGCTGACGTGGTGTCTCCCTCTTCGTCGGCCGCGGTGTGCGGAGCGGACGCGCCGCACCACGGAACCTGAGCCGGAACCCGAGTTTCGAAGGCGTCGGGGGTTCGGGGGAGTTGTCGGTTTCGCTGCGGTAGCCCGCCGGGGCTGTCGCTTCGGTGCTGTGCGAGTCTGATCGCCCGCAGTCGGGCTGACGCGGAGCGCGACTGGAGGGGGACCTGATGCGGATGCCATGGCGTCGGCGGCCGACCGGGCTGCCGGAACGGCTTCTGGAGGCTGCGGGCATCCCGCGCAGGTCGCTGGCCGACACCAGCGACCGGGAGGTCTGTCGGGAAGTCGCGTTTCGGACGGTTCGCAGGGACAACGGCGCCCTCGCGGGCGTCTTGGCCGTCCTCGAAGAGGAACTGGCAGGCGAGTCGGAGTATGAACTCGCCGTCTCCTTCCTGGAGGACCTTCGGAATCTCTCCTCCCACGACCTCGCCGTGATGCGCTCGTCCGAGGAGGTCCGGTTGCTGCTCGGCCCCCGGTCCACGGTCTGCTGGAACACCGTGGGCGGCTTCTGGACCGAAGTGGCCCGGTGGTGCGCGCGGACGGACCGGGCCCTGGAGCCGATGGCCCGGTTCCTCGACGTGGACAACCCGCAACTGCAGGCGCTGGTCTGGACGGGCAGCAGAACCCTGCCCGGCGGGGAAAGGCTCGGGCTGGCCGAAGCCCTGCTCTTCGAGAAGAACGGCGGGACCCCGATCCCGGGTTCAGCCGCCTCGCGGAAGTGCTGCGTCGAACCGGGCAAGGCTGACCGCGGCGGGCGGTCCCCCGCCGCGGAGCCGGCTCCGCTCTGGCCGAGGTCATGGACAAAACCGGTGCGGCCCACGACGTCGGACCGAAGGGCACGCCCGGCGGCGGTGGTGCAGGAAGCCCTGAAGGACGCAGCCTGAGCCGGACCTGTGGATCATCCGTCCGCAGGATGATCCACAGGAAAGCCCGAAGGCGCCCTGACGACCGGCGGCTGCGGTCAGCTCGTGTAGTCCGCGTTGACGCGGACGTAGCCGGCCGACAAGTCGCAGCCGTACACGGCCGCTTCCCCCTCTGCGATGCCGAGGGTGATGCCGATGTCGACCTGGGGTCGGCGCATGATCGCGGCGAGTGTGTCGAGGGTGCCGGGCTCCGGTTCTTCCGGGTATACCTCGACGTCGCCGAACCGGACGGTGACGTTGCCCGGCACGATGTCGGTGTCGTCGGTGTTCTTGCCGATCGCCATGACCACGCGGCCCCAGTTCGGGTCGGCGCCGTGCACGGCGGTCTTGACCAGCGGTGAGTTCACCACGCTCTTGGCGATGCGTTTGGCCTGGGCGTGGTCGCGGCCGCCGGTGACGGTGACGCGCAGGAGCTTGGTGGCGCCTTCGCCGTCGCGGGCGAGTTGGAGGGTGAGGTCCAGGCACAGGTCGGCGAGCGCGGCGGCGAAGGCGGCCGGGTCGACGGGGCCGGCGGCGCCGTTGGCGATCACCGCCACCGTGTCGGATGTGGAGGTGTCGGTGTCGACGCTCAGGCAGTTGAACGTGCGGTCGACGGCGGTGCGCAGCGCCGTGTCCAGGTCGGCGGGCGTCAGTTCGGCGTCGGTGACGAGGTAGGCGAGCATGGTCGCCATGTTCGGCTCGAGCATGCCGACGCCTTTGGCGACGCCGACGATGCGGGCTTGGCCGACGGTGCGTTCGGCGGTTTTGGGGCGGGTGTCGGTGGTCATCATCGCGCGGGCCACGTCGAGTGGTGCGGCGGTGAAGGCGGCGAGGCCGGGTTCGGCGGCGGTGTCGAAGTGGGCGCGGATGGTGTCCATCGGCAGGGGGCGTCCGATGACGCCGGTGGAGCCGATGAGGATTTCGTCGTCGGGGACCTGGGCGATGGCGGCGACGCGGCGGACGACTTCGGCGGCGTTTTCGTGTCCTTGGCGTCCGGTGGCGACGTTGGCGTTCTGCGCGAGTGTGGTGACCGCGCGCAGGCGCTGTCCGGCGGCGTGGGTGCGGCTGAGGACGACGGCGGGTCCGGCGAAGAGGCTTTGGGTGAACACGGCGGCGCTGACGGCGGGCCGGTCGGAGGCGACGATCGAGATGTCGTCGCCGTGCGCGCGCAGCCCGCCGTGCCCGGTGTAGGCGCGGAAGCCCGTCGGCCAGGTCAGCGGGCCGGCGCCGGGAAGGGAGCCCGGGGAGGCCCCTTCAGGAAATGCATGAACATGCGTCATGCGGAATATATTTGCACTCTCAGGCGTGGGCGTCCATTCCTTATTTACTGCGCCACCACCGCAGGAACTACGTCCGAAGCCGGATGCGGGCGCGGACTTCCGGCGACAGACTCGGACGTCGACGTCGACGTGGGAGCGGGGAATCGGGGGATCGAGGCGTGCGTATGGCCCGGCGGAGGACCAAGGCGACAGCGGTCGCGGGAGTACTCGTCGCGATGGCGGGTGTGCTCATGGCCTGCGACAGCTTCGGGAGTTCCTCGGATGCCGAGGCCGAGGAGGCGGCACACCGCTGTGCGCCGCTGAGTTCCGACGCGTCGGACCTGGCCGCGCGGGTCCGGCCGATGGGGCCGGCGGTGTCCGCCACGTGGTGCATCCGGGCCCTCGGCACGCCCGGCACGTCGCGCGTGTCGGTGCCGGGCCCGCACGACTGGGTGTTCTACGGCGTCGTCCGTCTCGCGGACCCCGCCACCGCGGACGCCTGGGGCCCGTGGCAGCCGAACGGCGCACCCGAACTGCTCGAGATGCCGGCCGCGTTGCGCTCCCTCGTCCCCGCGCCCGCCCAGTGGTCGTCCAACGGGGCCGGCGCCTACCTGGACCGCGCGTCCGCAACGCTGCTCCTCGACGGGGTATCCGCCTGACCCCCGCCCACTCCCCGTCACACGTCGAAGGCGATCGTGTTCTTCACGCGTTCCACGGAGGCGTCGGAGGCTGTCCGCCGAGGTCCTCGATGGCAGCTTCGACGCGGGCTACGACCTCGACTTCGACGCCCTGTTCGCCTTCGGCCTCAAGCCGCTGCCGGACGGCATCGCCCTCATGGTCGAGCGGTCTGGCCCGGTCCCCAAGGCCCAGTCAGTGCCGTCGCAGGCAACGTCTGCCTGTGTTCGATACGAGATATGGTCCCCAGCCATGGGCGAACTGGTGGTGATCAGGCACGGCGAGACCGCATGGAGCCGGACCGGTCGGCATGCCGGCCGTACCGATCTGCCGCTGACCGAGGCGGGGGAGGACGTGGCACGTGCGCTCGCACCTCGGCTGTCCGAACGGGAGTTCGCCGCCATCTATGTCAGCCCGCTGACTCGCGCCGTCCGGACGGCCGAACTGGCGGGGCTGAGCAGCGCGGAGCCCGACGCGGACCTGATCGAGTGGGACTACGGCCGCTACGAGGGGCTGACCGCCGATCAGATCCAGGATCTCAAGCCCGGCTGGGAGCTGTGGCGCGACGGCGTCGACGGCGGCGAGGACCTCGGGCACGTGACAGTGCGGGTCGACGCCTTCCTCGGCCGGGTCAGGCCGCTATTGGACAGGGGCGACGTTGCCGTCGTTGCACACGGCCACCTGTCACGCATACTCACCGCGCGCTGGCTCGGGCTCGACGCGTCGGCCGCGCGGCAGTTCGGGCACCCGCATCCGGGGACGGTCAACACGCTGGGTTACGAGCACAAGCTGCCAGTCGTGCTCGGGTGGAACGTGCCGTAACGGCGGCTGCCCCTACCCCGTCCAAGGTGTAGCCACTGCCGCGCCATGAGGCGATGTTGGCCCTGTCGACTAGATGCCCGACCGGCGCTCCCCGCTGCGGATGGCCTCGACGAGCGCGGTGTGCGTGTCGGCGTCCGCGGCGGCGATCAGGCCGCCGGTGCTCGTACCGAGGGGGCGGCCGTCGATGCCGGTCACGACGCAGCCCGCCGCCTCGCACAAGGCGATCCCCGCGGCGAAGTGCACGCTGCCGCGCAGGTCGCCGCCGTCGGTGACATAACCGGCGCGCTGCCCCGACGCCACCCACGCCACCGCCAGCGTCGTGGAGACCACGCGCGGCCGGAACCGGGCGGCGAACCCCGGCGCGGCCGGCAGGTCGACGGCGCGGAAGGCGGGGGCGTGCGGGAACGGCGGGTCGAGGTTCACATCGACCAGGCACGTGCCGGGCGACGGCACCGCGGTCTCGGAAACGCTGCCGCCCGCCGATGCCGCGGTGCCGAATGCCGCCGCTGCGCCGCGGCGCACGTACGCGCCGGTCCCGTCCGTCCAGAACACGTCCCCGGTGAACGGGGCCGCGACCGCGGCCGCGGTCGTGCGGTCGCCGGTGCGCAGCGCGACGTTGACCGCGACCGCCAGGTTGCCTGCCGCGTAGTTGAGCGTGCCGCACAGCGGATCGACCAGCCAACGGCGTTCGGCTCGGTCGGCTCCGGTGCGGCCGGATTCCTCGCCGGTGACCGCGTCGTCGGGGCGTGCGGTGCGCAGCAGGTCGACGATGGCCTGTTCGGCGGCGAGGTCGGCGGCGGTCGCGAAGTCTCCGGCGCCCTTGTCGACCCGGGACACGGGTGTGCCGCACAGCGACCGGACGATGTCGGCGCCCGCGAGGGCCGCGGTGACGGCCAGCTGCGGGTCGGTCCCGGCACGGGGTGGGGTGCCGGATGCGGTGTTCGTGGTCATGGGACCGGAACCCTAGCCAACCCCCGGCTGCGCCGCCGGGGCCGCGCCGGGCCGGGTTGGCGAATGCACGGTGTTCAGTCGCGTTCCCGGCCGAGCGCGGCCAGCCGGGTGAGGGCCGGCAAGGCGGCGGCGAGTGCGGTGCGTTCCGCGGGTGTGAGTGCGGCCAGCAGCGGGGCCAGGTGGCGGGTGCGGTCCGCGGTGCGGGACCGGCCGATGCCGCGTCCGGCGTCGGTGATGTGCACGAGGACGGCGCGTTTGTCCGTGGGATCCGGGCGGCGCTCCACGAGCCCTTCGCGTTCCAGGCGGGTGACGAGCTGGGTGATGCCCGGCTGTGTCATCTGCTCGGTGCGCAGCAGTTCGGTCAGGCGCAGCGGGCGCTCCGCGGTGGCGAGCGTGTCCAGGACGGACAGGGTGGTGAACGGATGCTGTTCGAGTGCGGGCAGGCGGATGTAGACGCGGTTGAAGTCCTCGATGGCGGCGGTGAACTCGGCGGGGTCGAGGTCGGTGCCGGGCTGGGGGGTGGCGTCCACGCGGTGAATATAGCCGTCGCGGGGGCACCGGCCCGGCGGGGTCGTGCGTGGGCGGGGGTTCGTGTCCGGGTGCCGTCGCGGCGGGCGGTCAGTAGCCGCGGTGCGAGAACGGCTGGCTGCGCCAGTGGAGTCCGGGCGGCAGTGTGGTGGCGGGTGCGGGGGCCGGGTCGGGCTTGGTCTCGGGGACGTCGCCGGTGCGCGGGTCGGCGCCGCGGCCGCTGCCGGGGCAGGTCACGGCGGTGAAGGGGGTGGCCGGGGCCGGGTCGAGGGCGTGGACCGGGATCGGCGTCGGGGCCGCTTCTTCGGCGTGCATCGCGGAGCCGTTGTCGTCGGGTTCGACGTCCGGATCGGCGAAGTCCCCTGCCGTGTCCGTCGCCTCGCGTGCGTCCGTGGGCCGGTCCGGGTCGGTGGCCAGGACGGTGCCGCAGTGGGCGCAGCGGACCCGGGCGGGTGCGGTGCGGGTGCGGGCGGCCGGGGTGGCGGGTCTGCCGGTGACGTCGTCGTCCGGTGCGGGGGCCGGGCCGGCGGGCGGGGTGTCGGGGTGGTCGGCCGCGTCGCGGATGTCCAGGGCGATGCTGCTCATGTTGGTGGTTCCCCCCTGTCGCGTCCGCGGAGGAGGCCCGTTCGTCCGGCGGGCCCCGGTGGTGCCGCTGCGCCGACCATAGCCCCCGGGGTGGGCTGCTGTGCAGCCCCTGGTGGGGACGAACGTGCGGGCGACAGCGGACAGTTGCGCGGCGGGCACGGCGGGTGGGTCGGCCCGGGGCGGGCCGGCCGCGGGAGGGTGCTTGCGGCCGGGTTCGGTCAGGGGGCGGTCTTGGCGGTCTTGCGGGCTTTTCCGGTCGGCGGGGGTGCGGTTTCCGTCTCGGGTTCGGGGTGCGGGTCGATGGCGCGGCGGAGTTGTTCGAGGCGGTACGGGAGGGGTTCCCAGCCGGGTTGGCCGAGCATGTCGGCGTTGACCTGGACGACGGTGCGGGTGTAGGCGCGGGCGAGGCCGCGGGGCATCAACGGCATTCCGGCGGGGCGGAGTTGGGCTTGGCCGGCGGCGTCGAGGATGCCGGCGTGGTTGCCGCGTACGGAGACCCACAAGGCGTTGGCGGTGCCTTGGACTTCGCGGATGAGGTCGTCGCGGACGGTGAGCCATTGGCGCAGGGCGATGCGGGTGGGGGCGGTCAGGTGGTGGTGTTCGGTGACCGGTGGGGCGATGGAGCGGGCTTGGGGTTTGCGGACGATGGTGACGGTGGCGAGGTCCGCGGTGAGGTCGCGGGTGCGCAGGGCGCACAGTTCGCCGGCGCGGGCGCCGGTGTCGAGGACGACGCCGATGAGGGCGAAGAGGCGGACGCGGCCGGGGTCGGCGCCGGGTCGGTCGGCGCCGGCTTCGAGCCAGCCGTGCAGGAGGGAGCGCTGGCGGGGGCCGACGGGGGTTTTGGGTTCGGGGAGGGCGGGGCGTTCGGGGGCTTCGATGGGGACGGTGCCGGCGCGGGCGAGGATGTCGAGGCAGTCCAGGCGGATGCGGATGCTGGCGTTGGTGGAGGCGGGGCTGCCGGGGGCGGCGCGGGTGCGCAGGTCGCCGCGCGAGGCGAGGGTGATGTAGGCGGTGAGGGGGCCGGCTTTGAACAGGTCGGTGAGGGAGTCGCGGGCCTGTTCGGGGAAGCCGTCGGTGTCCAGGGCGCGGCGCAGTTCGCCGGCGACCCAGCGCAGTTGGCGGGCGCGGGCGGGGGAGGTTTCGTCGCGGGCGAGCGCGCGTTGGAGGGCGCGGTCGAGCTGGTCGAGCACGGGCGGGCGGCCTGCGGTCGTCATGGGCATCCAGCGTAGTGGCGCATAACGGGCCGGTCCCGGGGACACGCGAATTGGTTCGTGCCGATCGCGGTTTGCGGCGGCCGGTGGTGGTCCGGTCGTGGTGTCGGGGCGGGGGCGAGCGGGTGGCGGGGCCCGGTCATGCCCTAGGTTGGGGCGCGTGGAGGACCTCGACCGACAGATCGTCCGGCTGCTGGTGCGCGACGGGCGGATGAGCTACACCGATGTGGGCAAGGCCACCGGCCTGTCCACGTCCGCGGCGCACCAGCGGGTACGCAGGCTCGAGCAGCGCGGGATCATCCGCGGCTACGCGGCCGTGGTGGATTCGGAGGCGCTCGGCTTGCCGCTGACGGCGTTCATCTCCGTCAAACCCATCGACCCCGCGGCCCCCGACGACGCGCCCGAGCGGCTGGCCGGCCTGGACGAAGTGGAGGCCTGCCACAGCGTGGCGGGCGAGGAGAGCTACATCCTCAAGGTGCGGGTCGGCGCCCCGGGCGACCTGGAGACGCTCCTGGCGAAGATCCGTGCGGCGGCGAACGTGTCGACCCGCACGACGGTGGTGCTGAGCACACCGTACGAGGGACGGCCGCCGAACCTGTAGGGGGTGGGGAAGGGCCCGGTCGCCGGGCCTTGCCCTCCGAAGCGGCAGACTTACTCCCCATGACCGTGATCCTCCTGCGCAACGGCGCCGTCTACAGTCCCGCGGACCCGTTCGCCACCGCCATGGTGGTCGAAGACGGCACCGTCGCCTGGATCGGCGCGGAAGGCGCCGCCGAAGCGCACCTGTCCGCCGCGGACGAGGTCGTCGACCTGCGCGGCGCCCTCGTCGCCCCGGCGTTCGTCGACGCGCACGTCCACACCACCAGCGCCGGCCTGGCCCTGACCGGACTCGACCTGTCCGGCTGTGCTCCCGGCCGGGCCCTGGACGCCGTCGCCGCGTTCGCCGCGGCGCAGCCCGCGGGCGCGGTCGTGCTCGGCCAGGGCTGGGACGACCCGCAGTTCCCCGACGGCCTGCCGACCGCCGCGCAACTGGACCGCGCCGCCGACGGCCGCCCGGTGTACCTGTCGCGCGTCGACGTGCACTCCGCGCTCGCGTCGCCCGCGCTGCGCGCCCTCGTGCCGGACGTGGCCGGCCTGCCGGGCTTCGACGCCGACGGCCCGCTGACCGGGGAAGCGCACCACGCGGTGCGGGCCGCCGCGTTCGCCGCCGTCACCCCGGCGCAGCGGGACGCGGCGCAGCGTGCCGCGCTCGCCCGCGCGGCCGCGCTCGGCATCGGCGGCGTGCACGAGTGCGCGGGCCCGGACATCTCCGGTGCGGACGACCTGGCCGGCCTGCTGGCGATCGCCGCGGAGGGGGCCGGGCCGGACGTGGACGCGTACTGGGGCCAGGCCGTCACATCCGCGGGCGAGGCCCGGGACCTGGCGGCCGCGATGGGTGTCCGGGGCCTGGGCGGGGACCTGTTCGCCGACGGCGCCCTCGGCTCGCACACCGCCTGTCTGCACGCCCCTTACGACGACCGCCCCGGCACGTCCGGGCGCGCGTACCTGACCGCGGAAGAGGTCGCCGGGCACGTGGCCGCGTGCACCGAAGCCGGTGTGCAGGCCGGTTTCCACGCCATCGGCGACGCGGCGGTCGACGCCGTGGTCGCCGGAGCCCGCGCCGCCGCGGACCGGCACGGCGCGGCCGCGGTGCGGGCGCTGCGGCACCGGGTCGAGCACGCGGAGATGGTGTCGGCCGACGCTTTGGCCGGTTTCGCCGAACTGGGCCTGGTGGCGTCGGTCCAGCCCGGTTTCGACGCGGCGTGGGGTGGCCCGGACGGCATGTACGCCCGTCGCCTCGGCGCCGAACGCGCGGCCGCCCTCAACCCGTTCGCCACGTTGAACCGCGCCGGGGTCCCCCTGGCGTTCGGCTCGGACGCGCCGGTCACCCCCCTGGGCCCGTGGGCCGCCGTCCGCGCCGCGGCCTTCCATCGGACTGCGGCCGAGCGGATCTCGGTCCGTGCCGCGTTCACCGCGCACACCCGCGGCGGGCACCGCGCCCTGGGCCGGGACGCCGACGGCGTCCTCGTCCCCGGCGCCCCCGCCACCTACGCGGTGTGGCGTACCGGCGAACTGACCGTCCAGGCCCCCGACTCGCGCCTGTCCGCGTGGTCCACCGACCCCAGCTCCGGCACCCCCGGCCTGCCGGACCTGACCCCGGGCGAACCGCTCCCGGTCTGCCTGCACACGGTCGTCCGCGGGCGCACGATCCATCGGGCGGACGACGCGGAGTAGACCCGCACGGCGAAACCACCACGGCAGGGGGCATCCGCGCCCCCTGCCGCGTTCTCCCGGCACGCGGGCCGACCGCAGCCCTCCGCGCACGCGGCGGTCCGCTGCGCCGCCTACTCCGCGGCGCTTGCGGCTGCCGCCACCACCGGGGTCTCGCGCGGCCGCGGTCGGGGGCCGGTGGCGCGTTTGCCTCCGCGGCGCGCGACCCGTGCGCGTTCCTTGTCGCCCTGCGGGACGGTGAACAGGGGCAGGAACACCTGGACGAGGGGGCCGATGCCCAGCGCGTACACGACGGTGCCGATGCCGGCGGAGCCGCCGAGGAGGACGCCGGCGGCCAGCACGGCGAGCTCGATGCCGGTGCGGACCAGGCGTACCGAGCGGCCGGTGCGGGCGACCAGGCCGGTCATGAGGCCGTCGCGGGGGCCGGGGCCGAAGCGGGCGCCGATGTACGCGCCGCCGGCCACGGCGTTCAGGACGACGGACGCGACCATGAAAACGGCCTGCCACCCGATCCCGTGCGCGTCGGGCAGGAACGCGAGGGACGCGTCGACGGCCAGGCCGATGACGACGACGTTGGAGACCGTGCCCAGGCCGGGGCGCTGGCGGATCGGCCACCACAGCAGCAGGACCGCGGCGCCGACGGCGACGGTGACCATGCCGAAGCTGAGCGGGGTGCGTTCCTGCAGGCCCTGGTGGAAGACGTCCCACGGGTCGAGGCCGAGTCCGGCGCGGATCATGAGCGCCATGCTGAAGCCGTACAGGGCCAATCCCGCGTACAGCTGGACGATGCGGCGTGCCAGCAACCAGTCCACCGGTTCGTGTCCTCCCCGAAACAGGCTCCCGAAAAAGAGCCACTGATGCGAGAATCCGGAAAACTGGATTGTCGATCCAGAGCCAATCGCACAGGAGTGGACTGATGAGCAGTCGGCATCTGACCGTGACCAGCACCCGCCTCGCCGACCTCCTCGACCCCTGGCAGCACGCCGCCGACCCCACCGCGGCCGCCTCCCTGCCCGGCCCGGCACCGGCAGGCCCGTCCGGCCCGGCCACCCCCGCCTACCGGGCGCTCGCCGACCGGATCCGCGCGCTCGTCCTGGACGGCCGGGTCCCGCTCACCGCCCGCCTGCCCGCCGAACGCGGCCTCGCCGACCGGCTCGGCGTCTCCCGCACCACCGTCGCCGCCGCCTACGACCTCCTGCGCTCGGACGGCTACCTGGTCTCCCGCCGCGGCTCCGGCTCCTGGACCGCCCTGCCCAACCACCACCCCGAACCGCCCACCCGCGCCCTGGTCCCGTCCTCCATCACCGGCATCATCGACCTCGGCGTCGCCGCCCTCCCCGGCCCCGGCCGCCCCCTGCACCGCGCCGTCGCCGACGCCGCCGACGCACTGCCCGCCTACACCACCGCCCACGGCTACCACCCCGCAGGCCTGCCCCTCCTGCGCGAAACCATCGCCGCCCGCTACACCCGCCGCGGCGCCCCCACCACCCCCGACCAGATCCTCGTCACCTCCGGCGCCCTGTCCGCGTGGGTCCTGCTGCTGCGCACCTTCGTCCACCCCGGCGACCGCGTCGCCGTCGAATCACCCACCTACGCCAACGCCATCGAAGCCGTCCGCGCCGGCGGCGGCCGCCCCGTCCCCGTGCCCATGGCCGACGACGGCTGGGACCTGCCCGCCTGGCGCGACGCCCTGCGCGCCGCCAGCCCCCGCCTCGCCTACGTCATCGCCGACTACCAGAACCCCACCGGCCACCTCGCCACCGCCGAGACCCGCCGCGCCCTCGTCGACGCCGCCCGCGCCACCGGCACCGTCCTCGTCGTCGACGAAACCTGCGCCGACCTCGCCCTGGACACCCCCCCGGCCCCGCACCCCGACCACCCCGCACCCGTCGCCGCATTCGACCGCGCCGGCACCGTGGTCACCCTCGGCTCCGCCGCCAAGTCCTTCTGGGGCGGCCTGCGCATCGGCTGGATCCGCGCCACCCCCGAACTCATCCGCCGCTTCACCGCCACCCGCGCCGGACTCGACGTCGCCGCACCCGTCCTCGACCAACTCGTCGTCCACTACCTGATGGCCGACCACGAAGACGCCATACTCGACGCCCGCATCCCCACCGTCCGCGCCGCCCGCACCCACCTCGCCGCCGAACTCGCCACCCACCTGCCCACCTGGACCCACCGCCACCCGCCCGGCGGCCTGTCCCTGTGGGTACGCACCGACAACCTCTCCACCACCGTCCTGTCCGAAGCCGCCGCCCGCCACGGCCTGCGCCTGGCCCCCGGCACCCTCTTCGGCACCACCGGCGCCTTCGAACGCCACGTCCGCCTGCCCTACACCCTCGACACCCCGACCCTCACCGAAGCCGTCCGCCGCCTCACGCTCGCCGCCGCGGAAACCGGGCGCGCTCGTGGGGACGGGGGACTGACACCGGCGTTCACGGGGTGCGTGGCCTGACGGGCGAGGCGGGGCGTAGCGGGGCCGGAGGCCTCGCCCCACCGGCGGCCTGCCGAAGCCGAACGCCGCACCGACGCGCGTGCCGCTGCCCGCCGGGACCGACACCGCACGGCCGCGGACCGACCGGCGGCCGTGCGAGCGGGTGTCCAACGGACAGGGCCGACGAGGCGGGGCGGAACGCATCGGCGAACCGGCGGACGACCAGGTGCCGTTGTGGCCGCGCGCACCGGACCCCGGGCAACGATCCGCGGCGCCGCAGGGCCCAGGACGAGCGCACGCGCACGAACGGGGATTGGCGCCCTGCGCCGCTCGGCCCTCGCTGCCTGACCCGACCGTCCACACGGCGGCCCCCCACGACGCGAAAGTCAGGCGGGGGTCGTGGGGGGCCGCCGAAAACCGGCGTCTGCTGCTCCGAGGGGCGCCCCACTCGGCGCGGCCGATGAACACGGATGGCCGATGAACACGGATGGCATCGGCGGCCCGTCGGGTCGGTAGCCGGCGGACACCGCCAAGCCCGTCGGCACAACCGCTTCGTCGCCCGGCAGCGTGCCGGGATCCCTGCAGGCCGGGTGGCCTTTCGCCCCACGCATCACTTCCCGCAGCCCGCCCGCCCCCGAACGGGTGGGCGCTTACGCCGACCGGCGGGTGGATGCCCTTCCGCCCACCACCCGCACGCCCCGCCCCTCACCCGCCTGACCAGGCGAAACACCACAACTTCGCAGGTCACGGCACGGTTGACACCCCGCCCGCCCGGCCCACTACGTTCGCTCATGTCCACCGCAGGACGACCGACCGGGCCACGCCCCCCGGACGGCACGCGCACCACCGGGCCCGACGGCACCTGCCGCCGACAGCCAGACCCGGCCCCGCGCGCGTACCGCCCGGGACGCCGCCCCGCGCGGCCGCGCCGGACCGGGGCGGCACCCGTGCGCCCGCCCCGGCACGACGCGCGCGGCGGAACCCGGCGGACGGTGCGACCCGGGTGGGTACCCGGCCGCCCAGTAGACAACGGCCACCGCGACCCGCAGCCAGCGGCGTCCGGGGCCGGCCCGAAGGACGGCCGGGACCCACTCGCAGCACCCCCTGACACGGAGAGCCCCCCCACACAGCCCGAACGGCAGCCCCCGGAATACCGGAACCGTGCCTGCGGACCGTCTCCGGTCGAGCAACGGACGACCACACGACCGACGTCCGCTTGCCTCCCCGTCGATTCGGCACGCACCCGGTAGGCGCAGTCGGCCGAGGGGAAGCCCACGCCCGAGGTCCTGGGAGGCAGGGCCCGAGCGTGGCCCGGCACGGATGTCGCCCTCACGCGTCGCCGTAACGCGTCGGCGGCTCGACGCCGGTGGGGCGTGCGCGGCAAGGGCGGCCTGAGCCGTCGCCCACCGCCGTCCACGCTGCGCCCCGCGCGTCCGTCATGGCCGGAGTGCGCCTACCGCACCCTCGTCCGCACCACCGCCGACTCCTTGATCGCCTCCGTCCGCATGGCCTCGGGCCCGCCGGGTCCCGGTGCATAGCCGCCGACGGCCGCGCCGACGTCGAGCAGGGGCCGGGTTCGGAGGACCGAGGCTCTGGCGGCTCCCGCCGGCTCATACAGCCCCGTCGACGACCGGCCGGATCGGTCTGTTCGCCGGGCGGGGGAGGTAGACGCCCCCGGCGAGGCGTCGCGATTGCGGTCGTCGAAGGCGGGCCCGACGCCGCCCGCCCGGCACACCCCCCGGGGGTGCGGCCCCGGCCGCGCGCAGCGCCTCCACGACATCCCGAGACTCCGCCGACTTCAGCCGAGCACCGCAACGGACGCGGCGCCGGAATCCCGGCGACCGGGCCCGCACCGGCCGAGCGGCTCGACCGGTGGGCGCGGGAAGCCGGGCTCGTCGCGGATCCGGCCGAGCACCAACGCCCTGCCGCGCTGCGACTCGACACTCTCGCCGCGGCCGTCCTGCCGGGCCACGGTCCGGCGGACGACCGCCCGGCGCAGCGGTGGACAGCGGGCAGCCCGACCCGCGCCGCACCCAACGCACCCCACCGGCGCCGCACCACACACGCCCGACCACCACTCCTCCGTGTTGCTCCATTCGGGCGCACTTACGCAACAGCCTTGTCCCATCCGCGCGGTCAACGCGCGCACCCGACACCGGCCCCGGAACACGCCCCCCGCCGACCCGCCCGCACCCCACACCCCCGCCCCGCCCATCCGCCGCGAACACCGCAACGGCGGCGTGTCGCGCCCGGGACCGCCCAAACCCGCCCGATCCCCGCTGCGCCGCCACCGCCCGGGATCCCGGCCTTGCCGCGCCGGCGCGGACCCGGTCCGGCCCAATCTCCCGCCGCGGCAAGGCCCCACCGACCGTGCCGCCTTTCCGCGGGCCAACGCGTCCGTCGGCGGGGTGGGCCGGGCGGGTACGGTGCCGCGGCGCGTGGCGTACCGCGAAACCCCACGGCGGGCCCGCACGTTGTACCGTCACAGCCGACAGGCCTTCCCGCCGCGCACGGCGCCGGGCCGTGCCCGGGGTTCGCCGCGGGGCGCGGGCCGGCGCCGTCCGGGGCGGGGCACCACCGCGATCCACGCCTCCGACGCGGCCGCACGGCGCGGCACGGGGGGCGACGAAGACGACGAGGAAGACCACGACGTGACGCACGCACGGGGAGCAGCGCCCCCGCACCGTCCTGCCGCCTCCGCCCCGGCCCCGGGCCGGGTACGCCGTATGTCGGGGACCGTCCCGGCCGGCCGCGTGACGAAGGAGACGATGTGAGCGCCCACGAGCCCGCAGCCCCGGCCGACGGCGCGGCCGAGTTCGGCGACCTGGGCAAGGTCCTCGTCATCATCCCGACGTACAACGAGTCGGAGAACGTCGAAGGGATCGTCGCCCGGGTGCGCGCCGCCGCGCCGGGTGTCGACGTGCTGGTCGCGGACGACAACAGCCCCGACGGCACCGGCGCCATCGCGGACGCGATCGCCGAGAACGACCCGCACGTGCAGGTCATGCACCGCAAGGGCAAGGAAGGCCTCGGCGCGGCCTATCTGGCCGGGTTCCACTGGGGCATCGACCGCGGCTACGACATCCTCGTCGAGATGGACGCGGACGGCTCGCACCAGCCGGAGCAGCTGCCCCGGCTGCTGGAGGCCATCCGCGACGCGGACCTCGTCCTGGGCTCGCGGTGGGTGCCGGGCGGCGCGATCGTGAACTGGCCCGCGTCGCGGAAGTTCATCTCCCGCGGCGGCAGCACCTACTCGCGGATGATGCTGGGCCTGGACATCCGCGACGTCACCGGCGGCTACCGGGCGTTCCGCAAGGAGACCCTGCTCGGCATCGACATGGACTCGGTCGCGTCGCAGGGGTACTGCTTCCAGGTCGACCTGGCCTGGCGTGCGGTCCGCAACGGCTTCCGCGTGGTCGAGGTCCCGATCACCTTCGTCGAACGCGAACGCGGCAACAGCAAGATGAGCCGCGCGATCCTCGCCGAGGCCCTGTGGCGGGTCACCGCCTGGGGTGCGGGGCGCGGCATCGACAAGGTCCGCGGCCGCAAGCCCGACGACGCGGACGGGCCGGACGACGAGACGACCGCACCGGCCACCGCAACCGCGCTCCCCGGCACGGACACCGTCGCCGAGACCGCCGCGCCGACCGCACCCGCGGCCGAACCGCACGAGCCGGTCCAAGAGCCCGTCAAGGAGCCCGTCAAGGACGCCAAGGCAGCCAAGCCGGCTGCTCCGGCCAAGGCGGACACCGCCGCCGACGCCGTGCAGGGCGACCCGGCCCCGGCCGACGACCCAGCGGACGCGTCGGCGAAGCCCGCCGCGTCCGAAACCAAGGCCAAGGCCGACACTGACGCTGACGCCAAGGCGACCGAGACCACCGGTGACGACGCCACCGAATCGGCCGCCACGGCGTCCGCTGCCCGCCCGGACAGCCCCGCCGAACGCCCGTAACCCAGCCAAGCCTCACCGACGGGGCCGCGCCCACCCCGGGCCGGCCCCGTCCGGCGTGTCCGGGGGCGGCCGCGCCCGGCGATATTCGGCTGATGGCGCGTCCTCGGCTCGCGTACGCTCGGCGGCATGGCGGGGGAGCGGATAGCGGACATCGTGGCGGGCTTACCGGGCACCGACAGCATCGGCGACCTGTTCACCGCACTCAACGAGCGGGCCGCGGACGGCGACGTCCGCTTCGTCGCGGACCTGGCCCTGGCCGCCGCCGAAGCCGACGCCCGCGCCACCGAGCCGCGGGTGTGGCAGTACGCGAGCATCGTCGACCACGCCGTCCGCCTTCTCGGCACCACCCCGGGCCGGGACAGCGTCACCCTCCTGCTGCGCCTGGCCGCCGCCCGCCGCGGTGCCGACCCGCGCCGGGGCGACCGCTACCTGGCCTCGCTGCTCGCCTCCGGCCACCCGCCCGAGCACCTCGCCGCGGTGTTCCCCGGCCCCGCGTCGGATCCCGCGTCCGGCCTCGTGTCCGACGAACTGCGGACGTGCCTGGTCCACGAGCTGGTGCTGCGGGACGTGGACGTCACCCAGACCCCGGGAATCGCCGCGTGGCCGACGTCGCCGCAGTGGCGCGACCACCCGCTGGCCCGGCTGCCGCTCACCCGGTGGGAGGTAGAGGCTCAGGCGGACGTGCCGGTGCACGGCATCGGCGGCTTGAGCTTCGCGATCGCGTTCGGCCCGTCGGTCCACACGCAACGCCCGCCCTCCGCCCCCGCGGACACCCCGAACGCGACGGAGGTCACGGCCCCTGCCGTGGCCGACGCGATCGCCGCGGCGGTGGCGAACTGGCCCGACGAATCCAACGGCGGCGCCGAGGCCCGCGTTTTCGACTTCGCCCGCCCGCTGGACGCCGCCGTGGTGCCGGCCGTGCTGCCCGCGCTGGGCCTGGCCTGCCTGGAAGGCGTCCACGACCGCGCCGGCTGGGCGATCGCCGCGCAGCCGCCCGCAAACGCCTGGCGCATCCTGTTCGGCGCGGCCGCCAACGGCGGCGCCTACAACTCCGGCGTCTACGGCGCGTACGGCCGCCTCGCCGCGTGGCAGTCCATCGCCGCGCTCGCCGGCTGCCCCGACGGCACCCCCTTCGATGCCGTCGAAACGCGCGTGCGGGCCTGCACCTGGTTCGTCTTCGACGCCGACACCCCCTGGTACTGGCAGGTCGCCTGGGACATCGGCCTGGCCGCCCTGTCCCCGGACGGACGCCGCCTGGCCGTCCTGGCCGCCTCCGACACCGACTGACACCCCCACGGGCACCCCGGCCGACACCCACCCGCCACGTGCCGCGCAACCCCGGCGCCGCGCCCGGAAGCGCCCGTCCCGCCGTGTCGGGAACACTCCGCGCTCCCAGGGCGTCATTCTCATCAAGGACATCCCGCACCCGGCACCCAGCCGGCACTCCCCGGGGCGCCCCCACAGCACCACCGTCCCCCCACGCATCACCCGCCACACGGACCGTGCAAGGCCCGCCGCGGCGGCAGCCCGATCCGGTACGTCCGCGCCCCGCACGGCGCGGCCCGCCCCGGACCCGGGCCGGAAGGAGAACCCGCACCCCATGCGCCGCGCCGCAGTCCTGATTCCTCTGATCGCCTGGCCGATCGCCGAGATCTACCTGATCAGCCGGGTCGGCTCCGCGATCGGCGCCGGCGACACCGTGCTGCTGCTCCTGGCCGGTGTGATCGCCGGCTCGCTCGCGATCCGCTACGAAGGCCGCCGGGCGCTGACCCGGCTGCGTGACGCCGCCACCGCGGAATCCGCCGCGGCGCAGGGCCAGGCCGGACCCGGCGTGGACGCCTCCCGGACGGGGCGGGCCGCCGCGGACGCGGGGCTGGTCGTACTGGGCGGCATCCTGCTGATCATTCCCGGGTTCATCTCGGACGTGGCCGGTCTGCTGTGCCTCCTGCCGTTCACCCGGCCGCTGGTGCGCAAGCTGATCGGCGGGGCGGTCGGCAGCCAGGTGGCGCGCCGGACCCGGTTCGGCGCCGCGATGGGGCAGGCCCGCCAAGCGCAGGAGCAGATGCGCATGCACCGCCCGGACGGGAAGGTCGTGTCCGGCGAGGTCGTCCACGGCGACATCGTCGACCCCGACGGCACGCCGCGCCGCGACCCGGGCCACCACGGCGGCCCGACCGGCGGACCGCACTACCTGCCGTAACCCCCGGCCCCACAGCCCGGCGGGGGAGCAGCCCGTGTCAGCCCGCGGCGCCCGCGCTGCGCCGCGTGCGGGCGCCGTCGAACAGCGTCCAGCCGTCGACGAACGCCACGCGCGGGTGGTCCGGGTCCCAGCCGTCGGCGAGGGCTTCGTCGAGGAGAGCGCGGACGGTGCCGGGTTCGTGGAGGTTGAGAAGCGCGTCCAGGTCGGTGCCGACCGTGCCGGACGGCAGCCACCCGTCGGGGACGAGCCGTCCCGGGCCGCTGCGGAACTCGATCCGCAGCCCGCCCGCGCGGCCGAGGGGGCGCAGCGCGAGGGTCTCGCGGCAGGCGTCCTCGCCGACGCGGACGAACGCGCCTGCCGCGTCGCGCGTCACCGGGCCGTGGGCGTGGCGTACGGACCACAGGTAGGTGTCGGTGCCGACGGTGAGACGGCGCGGCTTCTTCGCACGGCGGACCATCGACGGATGGTAGCGCCGCCGCGCCGCCCCACCCCGCTGCGGCCCGGGGCCGGTCGCCGCACCGGGGCTGTCGAACCGCCAGGCTGTCGGGCTGTCGCAGGCATGCGGAAACGGCGTGGGCCGCACCCCCTGCCCGGGGTGCGGCCCACGCCGTTCGTCGTTGCGGTCGTCCGGTCTGCGGTCGGTGCCTGCGCGAACCTCTCGTTGCGCGGCCGGTGGTCAGGCCGTCTTGCGGTTGTCGCGCGGGTCGTGGTGCAGGTCGATGCCCCCGGAGCGCAGTACGGCGAGGCGTTCGGCGAGGACTTCCTCGAGTTCCTCGCGGGTGCGCCGCTCCATCAGCATGTCCCAGTGCGTACGCGCGGGCTTGTTCTTCTTCTCCTCCGGCGGGGCGCCGTCCACCAGCTGGGCGACGAGGCCACAGCTGCGGCACTCCCATACCGAGGGGATCTCCGCCTCGACGGAGAACGGCATCTCGAACCGGTGGCCGCGCGGGCACGCGTACTCCACGGTCCGGCGGGGGGCCAGGTCGATTCCACGGTCGGTCTCGTAGCTGGTGGCACCGAGGCGCGTGCCGCGGAGAGCTCGTTCACTCATGAAATCGTGCCTCCTGGGCTTGAAAGTCCACTGCGACAGCCCGAGGCTGCCTCGTTCTGGTAACGCTCGATCAACGTGCGGCAGGGCCCGAAGATTCCCGGGATGTTCCGGAGGTGTTCCCCGCGCCCTCGCGGCGCGGTGGGCACCCCGGCCTGCACCGCCCAGGTACTACCCCAATTCGGGCTTTTCATCACATCTTGGATAAATCATCGGGTCGATCAATCGATCATCGACCCGGCCGCGGTGCCATCCCTCACCCCCTCCACACCACCGCGCGCCCCACCGCCCCCTCATCGATCACCCGTACGAACCGAACCAAACCCCTACGCCGCCCCCGGCACCGAAAACCACCGCCCGACCCGCCGCCGTCACCTCGCCCGGCGCACCCCCGGCTCCGGCAATTCCGCCCACACGACCTTCCCCGAATCCGTCGGCCGCGCCCCCCAGTCCGACGCCAACGCCCCCACAATCGCCAACCCCCGGTGCCGCTCCTCCGACACCGACGCCGCCAACCTCCGCGGCAACCGCCCGTCCTGATCCGCCACCTGCACCACCAGGCACCCCGGACGCAGCCGCAACCCCAACTCCATCGGCGTCCGCGCATGCTCCGCCGCGTTCGCCACCAACTCCGTCGCCACCGAACACGCCGCATCCACCCACAACCCCGCACCCGCAGCCCGGTCCGCGACACCCCACCGCCCCATCACCGACCGCACGAACGCCCGGCCCTCCCGCGCCGCCTTCGCCGTCGGCGGCAACTCCACCGACGCCACCCGGTCCCGACCCTCCCGCGCCCGCACCAGCAACAACGCCACATCGTCGTGCTCCCGACCCGTCAGCATCCCGCCCAACAACCGGTCACACGTGTCCTGCACACCGTCCACCCGCCGCGCCGCACCCCCCATCTGCGCCGCAAAATCCCCCAGCCGATCCGTCAACGACACATCGTGCCGCTCCACCAAACCGTCCGTGTACAGCAGCAACCGGTCCGACGCCGCAAACGGCACCTCCGCATCGTCGAACGCCGTCCCCTCCGACGCCGCCGCCACCCCCAACGGCACCCCCAGATCGTCGTCCAACAACCGCACCCCACCAGCCGCACCCACCAACGCCGGCGGCAGATGCCCCGCATTCGACCAGCGAATCGACCCCGCCCCCGGGTCGTACACCGCATACACACACGTCGTGATCTGATCCTCGGCCCCCATCCCCGCCACCAAACGGTTCAAGTGCCGCATCACCTGCGCCGGCGGCAAATCCATCACCGCATACGCCCGCACCGCCGTCCGCAACTGCCCCATCACCGCCGCCGCCCCCAACCCGCGGCCCATCACATCCCCGATCACCAACGCCACCCGCCCCGCCGACAACGCGATCACGTCGAACCAGTCACCCCCCACCTGCGTCCCCCGCGCCCCCGGCAAATACCGGCACGCAATCTCCAACGTGTCGATATCCGGCACCTCAGGCGGCAGCAACGACCGCTGCAACCGCACCGCCATATCCCGCACGTTCCGGTACAGCCGCGCGTTCTCGATCGCGGCAGCCGCCTGCGCCGCAATCCCCAACGCCAACTGCTCGTCCCGCTCCGTGAAGATGTCCGGCTTCGCATGCGAAAACGCGAACGAACCCAGCACATCCCCCTCCCGCGACACCACCGGCACCGCCAAATACGACCGCACCGCACCCCCGTACGCCGACCCCCACGGCGCCCGATGCCCCTCCCCGGCGAACACCCCCGGAAAATCCGCCACATCCCCCGACCGCACCACATCCGTCAGCAAATGCGACGGCAGCAACCGCAACCCCGCAGGCGGCAACAACGGATGCGCACCCCCGCCGTCCCCCGGCTCGTTCCGCGACGCCGACGCATACCGGATCGTGTCCTCCCCGTCCGGCCCCTCCTCCGCACCACAGTCCCGATACAGCAGCAACCCGTGCTCCGCCGCGATCACCGACACCGCGGCCTCCGTCGCCGCCAGCACCAACTCGTCCAGATCCAACTTCCGCGACAACTTCTGACCCACGTGGTACAGCGTCCGAACAATCTGCGTCTCCTGCTCCAGACGACGCTGCTTCAACCGCAGCTGCTCCGCCTGCGTCCGCACCCGCCCCCGGTACGTCTCCACCGTCCGCGCCTGCTCGACGGTCGTGTCCTCCGCCACCGCCAGCAACTGCTCCAACGCGTCCAACCGCGCCGCCGCCGCAAAACCGTCCACCACCCCCGTGGCCCCGGTCACCCCCGACTCCACCGCCACCACAGCCGTCGTCCCCCGCGGCGACGGCACCGGAGCCCACGGCGCCGGCATCAACGCCAACCGCGCCGCCGGCACCAACCCCCGCAACGCCTCACCCGCCCCCACCGGCACATGCACCCCGCAGAACAACAACACCGCGAACACCTCGCCGTCCGGCAACGGACCCCCGAACCCCACCACCGTCCGCACCCCGTGCACCGCCGCATGCGGATCCGGAATATGCGCGATCGCACACCGCTCCGCCTCCCACCCCGCACCCCCGCACGCCTCCACACCAAGACGGTCCAACACCGCCGCCAACGCGGGATGCACCGCCTGCGGCGCACCAGGACCCGACAACGCAATCCGGGCAGGGAACCCGGGATGCGTCGGCTCGGGAGCGCCACCGTCGCCACCGAGGAGAACCAGAGCGCGCGTACCCGCCTCCTCGCGAAGGGTGATGTAGACGCGGGCCAAGGCGACTTGGTGAGACACGGGGCCCACGAACGATCCGGCACCTTGCGGAGGCACGATGGGAGGGACCACCGTGGGCAGCACGGCGGACGGTGCAGGAGGAAACACCGGCTCAGGCAGCGCCGACACCGCGGGAGCAGCCCAGGACGACGCCTGGGGCGCCGACGGGGGCGGGCTTCCAAGCGCGGTCGCACCGAGCGGCCCGGGCGCGACCGGCACACCCGCGGAGCCAGAAACGGCGGCGTCGGCGGAACCGACCGTGCCACCGCCCTCGACACCGCCCGGCAACGGCCGCGGCAAGACGTCGGCCCCGCGGACACCCGTTAACCCCGTCGGCGGAGCCGGAACCGCCGGATGCAGCGCACTGTCCGCACTCCCCGGCTGCGCCGCCGTAGCGTCGACTCCCGGAAACGGCACGGAACCGGCCGGCGCAGCAGGCACGGACTCCGGGGCCTCCAGCGGCGGTTCCAAAAACACCGCACGCAACTGGCGGGCCACCAACACCGCGGCCTCCTCCGCGGTCGACGCCCGCGCCGCGGCCTGCCGCAGATCGGACCCGCACACGACCACGTCGCTGGGGGAGAGCTTCGCGAGGTCGAACACCGGCGCCACGTCCTCGGCTGCCGGCCCCGCCCCCGGCCGGCCGCACGCGCCGCACCGCGCGCCAGGCACCGGCGGATCGTCGGGCTCAAAAAATCGACAGGCAACGGCCCCCGCGCGCGGGGCCACACAGCCGCACACGCCCCCGTTCCGCAGGCCGCGCCGCCGCTCGTGCGGCACCATCATGGCCCCCACCAAGGCCTCTTGCGCGACGTTTGGCTCATTCGTGCCCCAATGGGCGTACGCGGGGCGCACCCCACGGCGCACACACCCCACGCGACATCACCCGTACAGCCCATCCCCGAAAGAGTCGCCGCCTCCGCCGCCCCCGATCGGACACCGCCGCCCGCTCCGCTCCCGACCCGGGCCCGACGATCCGACGATCCGCACGGCGGAACACCCCAAGCCCCCCGACGAGGAACCCGGGCCCGAGATACGGCACATCTTCCGCCGCATCGTCGACGACCGGACAGGCGCCGACGGCCCGATCCCCACAAACGCCCGGATGCAGTACGACCCCACGCGGGGCCAGTTCCTCGACAACAGGGACTTCCTGGGCTGCTTCGGCAACGAGATCGTCCATCAGGGCACCAGCGGCCGCCACACAAGCCGACGCAGTCGAGATGGTTTCGTGGTTGGCCGTAGACGACCGCATGCCCGCGCCGCGTCGGATGGCCCGGGTCACGTTCCTGTTCGCCACAGGGACCGTCGGCGAACGGCACACCGCCGGCAGTCGGCCCGACCAGCCCGCGCACGCGAATCCACCCGCCGAAGCCCGCGCACGCCGAGCCGTGGAAGCGGTCGTCGGGGATGTGTTCGCCCGGCAGGACGCCGAACGCACCGCCGCCCGCATCGCCTTGGCCCAACACCTAGCCGCATTCCCCGGCAGGCCGGCCCGGCGCCCGGGCAGCACATCCGGGAAGCCGACTACGACTTCCGCGGCACATTGCCGGACGTGCCCGTCCGAAGCCGGACCCTGCACCTCCTCGACCAGATGACCCGACACGAACGCATCGTGCTCACGGGCCCGCTGCGCCCCGAGGACAGGTTCTGAGTCAACGGCCGCCGCCGCACCGGGTGTTCGCTCTGCCGCTGCGCCGTGCGGGCCGTGGCGGTGTCGGATGCGGGTGGAAATCCCCGCCCTGCCTTGCCGACGGCACCGTCTGAAACGCGTCCGGGCGGCGCAGCGGCAGAACAGCGCCGGGCCGACGCTGGTCGGCGCTGCGCCGTCGGCGCCTGCCGGTGCCGTCCAGCCCGGCCCCCGCGGACACCGTGGAGCCCCTGTCGACCACGTCCGGTCGGCAGGGGCTCCACGGTGTCGTCGCCCGGGTGCCCTCGTGAACGCACCCGCTTCTTCGTCAGATCGTCTTGACCAGCGACGGTGCGGTCGCCGCGGCTTCCGTCTCGGTCCCGTGTACCGGCAGCGCTCCTTGTGCCGCGACCGGGGGCAGGAGGGCCAGGACGCGGGCGCGGTCGGCGTCCGGGGTGTCGTCTTCGAGGGGGTCGGGGGTGTAGGGGGTCTGCAGGCGGATGACGGGGCCGCCGCCGACGCGGGCGTAGCCGCGGCCGGCGGGGACGCCTTCGCCGCCGGCGATGCCGGGGGCGGAGCCGAGGGCGGCGGCGCGGGTTGCGGCGTCGAGGGGGCCGAGGGCGACGCGGGTGTGCGTCTCGGAGAGCAGGCCGGGGTGGAGGCGGTCGAGCTGGGCGGGGCGGGCGGTCGCGACGATGCTGATGTGGGTGGTGCGGCCGAGGCGCAGCGGGAGGTCGAGGAGGGTGTGGACGTCCGGGTCGGCGAGGTCGGCGGGTTCGTCGAGGAGGACGCACAGGGGGCGGCGGGCGTCTTCGGGGGCGGCGCGGCCGGAGCGTTTGGCTTCGGCGATGGCGGCGGCGCGGCGGGCGGTTTCCTCACGGAGCCAGGTGAGGGCTTCGCGGGCGCCGTTCTGGGTGGTTTCGACGCGGAGGACGCCGGCGCGGCCGGCGAGGCAGGCGAAGTCGCCGGAGCCGGTGGCGTCGACGGCGAGGACGTCGCCGTCGCGGAGGGTTTGGACGGCGATGGTGCGCAGGAGGGTGGTTTTGCCGGAGGCGGGTCCGCCGACGGCGAGGAGGTGGGGGGCGTTGGTGCGGGTGCCGGTGCGCCAGACGACGGGCGGGAGTTGGGTGCCGTCGGGGTCGGGGTCGGCGTCGGCGGCGGTGGAGGTGGTGACGGGGATGAGGCGGTTGGTGGAGGTGGGGTCGGTGAAGCCGAGGACGATTTCGCAGGGGGCGGTGACGTAGGGCTGGGCGGGCACGGGGCCGGGGAGCGGGGGGAGGGCGGCGACGGTGAGGCGGTTGGCTTCGGTGTCCCAGCCGTAGAGGTATTCGCGGGCGCGTCCGGCCTTGGCTTCGATCACGCGTTCGATGCGGTGGCGGGCTTCGGGGTCGTCGTCGGCGAAGTAGGGGGAGTAGCGCAGTTCGAGGCGGGTGAGCTGGTCGCCGTCGAATTCGTGGTGTTCGAAGGCTTTGCTGTGGGCGGCGCCGGCTTCGAAGCGGGCGTCGGGATCGTGGGTGTCGGCGAGGTGGGGGACGAGGCCGTTGTAGATGGCTTGGAGGCGGTTGTCGCCGGGCGGGGGTCCGGGTGGCGGGGGCGGGGTGCGGTCGCGGCCGAGCCAGGCGGCGCCGGCCATGAGGGCGCCGAGGGCGAGGAGGGGGCCGTAGGGCAGGAAGTAGAGCAGGACGCCGACGGCGACGGCGCCGACGAGGGCGCCTTTGCGGCGGTCGGGGGTGGCTTCTTTCCACCAGGTGCGGGCCCAGGCGACTTCGCGGCGGAAGCCGCGGCCGAGGTGGAGGAGGGGCGCGAACATGTCGCGGGCGTGGCCGCGGACGCGTCCGGCGTGGGCTCGGGACGCGGCCAGTCCGGTGCGGGCGTGGCCGAGGCCGGTGCGGGTGGCGTCGGCGATGCGCCGGGACAGCGCGGGCGTGGTGGGCGGCAGGGGGGCAGGCACAGCGGGTCTCCCATCGGTACGGATGTTCGATCGAAGGGGTGTGCGAAGCGGGGGCGGGGACGCCGTCAGGCCCCGGCTCGCCATGGAGTCGGGGCCTGGGGCCGGGGGACCGGCCGGCGGGTGCCGCGGGGCGGGGACAGGGTTCGGAGTGCCGCTTCGGCAGCGCGCCGGGGGCGGCGCGTCAGAAGTTGATGCCGGACAGCAGGCTGGCGAGGCTGTTGCCGCTCGCCTTGATGTGCGGCGCGATCGCAGTGCTGGCCAGGTAGAAGCCGAAGAGTGCGCAGACGATGGCGTGGGATGCCTTCATTCCGTCTTTGCGGAAGAACAGGAAGGCGATGACGCCGAGCAGCAGGACTCCGGAGATGGACAGAACCACGGTGACTCCTGGGGGCGGTGCACGCGGGGGTGCACTTGGTGCGGGGGACGACGACGGTCACACGACGCCACGAACATCACAGAAAGTGGTCTTATCGTGACAAATTGCTCACGCTCTGGGGAGCCACCAAATGGGGGTATTTGTCGCTAATCGCACCGCATCCGGCGAACCCGCGAACAACCTGTACACACCAAGCACTTGTGTCCGACCAGGCCCGGACAGCCCAGCAGTTGCGACCGCCCTCCCAGAGGCGAAGAGTGGGTTTTGTCCCACGCGCACCGTTCGAGGCCCACACCTCCGGTGACCGCCACACCGCCCCGCAGCGGCGGTGAACCCGGACAGGGACGCTCCGCCCAGCACGCACCTGGAACACGCATGTCCAAAACCACCGGGAAACGGATCCCCCGCATCATCGGCGTCTCCTGCCTCGCCGCAGCCATGGCACTCCCCGCCGCGGCCGCCGCAGCCGTAGGCGCCCCCGTCCAGGACCGGCCCGCCGCACCAGGCGACCCCACCGCACCACCCACCGGCGGCGGAGGCGGTACGGGAGGCGGCGGAGGTGGAGGCGGCGGTGGGGGCGGCAGCACCCCCACCGGACAACCCAACACCCCCAACAACCCCTACAAGCCCCCCAACAGCGGCGGCACCGCCACCGGCGGAACCGGCACCTCCAGCAAGGGAGCCACCTCGGGAGGACCCTCCACCGGCACCGGGACACCCTCCGGCGGCGGCACCGCCACCACCGGCAGCATCAAGAACCTGGTGCCCCCGGAAACCAAGCAGCAGATCGACGACGGCATCGCGAAACTCAACATCTCCGCCGCCGACAAGCAGAAACTCAAGGACGCCCTCGACAAGGCCATCGCCGCGGTCAACAACCCCACCACCCCGGCCGCCGAGAAGATCGCCAACCAGAAGATCATCGACGGCGTCAACGCGGCCATGAAAGCCCTCAACGACCCCAACACCCCCGCCGCCGACCGCGCCGGCTACCAGCAGATCGTCAACGGCGCCCGGGCCGCCCTCCAGCTCGCCCAGGACCCCAAGACCTCACCCGTCGACCGCGAGTTCTACCTCGGCGTAGGCCGCAGCCTCGCCGAAGCCACCGCCCAACTCCAAGACCCCAAGCTCTCCGCCGTCGACCGGCAGCGCCTCCTGAACGCCCTGAACATCGTCAGCGGCGGCCTCGTCGCCCTCGCCGACCCCAAGAGCGCACCGGTCAAGCCGCAGGACAAGCAGAAGATCCAGCAGGTCATGCAGCAGACCACCACCGCACTGCAGACCGTCAACAGCCCCACCGCGTCCCCCCAGGACAAGGCCGCCGCGCAGAACACCCTCAACGCGCTCGCCGCCGCCCCGACCAACCCCCAGTACCTGGAGTTCCTCAACCAGATCAAGACGTACGACCCGTCGACCGAATGCCTCGACACCATCCAGAGCCGCACCGCCCAGGCCGGCTGGCCCGACGGATCGCTCTGGGGCCTGGCCGACCAGACATGCGCCGACACCCTCGCCAAGGCCGTCGCGGACACCGGCAGCAAGTGGAACCCCCTGTTCCTCTGCGTCCAGCAAAACGCGTTCTCCACCTGCGACGCCTACATCCCCAAGGACTGACCCACACCCCGCGCCCCCACCGGGCCGGGCCGGCACCACGCCGACCCGGCCCGACCCCATCCCCGAACACCCCACACAACAAATACGACATATAACTCGAAACGGTTAAGCGGATGGACCCGCGACGCCGAGATCGGCAGCATGGCCCGCCGGGCTGCCGCACGGCCGCCCCGGGCCCACCCCGCCCGCACACCCCCCACTACACCCCCCTGGAGTACCCGGTGTTCAAGGGTTTCCGCGCCTTCCTCCTGCGCGGCAACGTGGTCGACCTCGCCGTCGGCATCGTCATCGGCGCCGCCTTCACCGCCGTCGTGACCGGCTTCGTCACCGCGTTCCTCACCCCGCTCATCGGCGTCGCCACCGGCGCCGTCGGCGACTTCAGCAAGGAAACCTTCACCGTCGCGGACACCACGTTCCCCTACGGCGCCTTCGTCAACGCACTCGTCAGCTTCGTCCTCGTCGCCGCGGTCATCTACTTCGCCGTCGTCCTCCCCGTCGCGAAGCTCCAATCCCGCTTCGAACCCATCAAGGACGAGCCGGTCGCCAAAACCGACTGCCCCGAGTGCCTCAGCCTCATCCCCGCCGCCGCCACCCGCTGCGCCTACTGCACCGCCGAACTCACCGGCCGCACCGGCTTCCCGGCCCAGGCCGCAGCCCACGCCACCACCCCGGCCGGCCGCTGAACCCCACCCGCACCGCGCGAAACCGACGCCCGCCGCCCCCGAACACCCCGGGGCGGCGGGCGTCGCCGTGTGCCCCGCGGCTGAGAGCATGACCCTTCCGGAGCCCGCGAAAGGGGACCACGCACGTGACCGTCCTGCTCGTCGTCCACCACTCGCCCTCACCCACCCTCGCCGAACTCCTCGAAGCCGCCCTCACCGGCGCCCGCGACCCCGACATCACCGGCGTCGACATCCGCGTCCGCCCCGCCCTCACCTGCTCACCCGCCGAAACCCTCGAAGCCGACGGCTACCTCCTCGGCACCCCCGCCAACATCGGCTACATGTCCGGCGCCCTCAAACACTGGTTCGACCAAGTCCTCTACGTCGACTCCGGCACCAACCAGCACAAGCCCTACGGGCTCTACGTCCACGGCGGCAGCGACACAGCCGGAGCAGTCCGCGCCGTGGAAGGCGCCGCGAACGTGATGGGACTACGACGCGTCCGCCCCGCAGTCGAAGTCGTCGGCACCGTGACGAAACCCGCGCGCGAAGCCTGCACCGACCTCGGGGCACTCGTGGCCGCGGAGCTGATGACGGAGGAGTAGCCGGCGGCCGCGTCTCTCAGGCGTCGTGGTCGTTCTTGCGGCGGGAGTCCCGCCGCTGCTCCTGGCCGCGGGCCTGGCGGGCTGCCGCCCGGCGCCGCGCCGAGGCGGCACGGCGCTCGGCCTCGGCCCAGGCCGTCCGGTCGTCGGCCAGCCAGGCGGGGCGGGTGGCCAGCAGACGGGCGACGTAGCCGGCCGTCCAACCGCCGCTGCGCGGGCGCAGCGCCTCGACGACGGACAAGTCCAGGCCGAAGAGTTCGGCGACCGCCTCGTCGGGGACACGCGCCACGACACGCTCGGCATCACGCAGCACCGCATCGGCGCGTCCGCGGGCGGCCTCCCACACGCGCTCCTGCTCGCGGCTCCACATGGCGGACACGCGTTCGAGTTCCAGATCGCCCCGCAGCTGGACCAGCCAAGCCGGGGGTTCGGACGCCAGTTCGTCGAGCGTGGAGCGGGCGACGTAGCCGTGCACGGCCGGGACGTGCCAGGCCAGGCGCAGCGCGGGCACCCCGAGGCGGGACGCCACCTCGCCGGGCGCGGCAAGCTGCGGGAGGACGCGCAGCGCGGGGGAGACCGCGTCCTGCGCCAGCGCCGTGAGCTCGCCGGGGCGCAGCCGGGCCTGGCCGACCAGATCGGCGAGGGCGGCGGCACGGGTGTCGTCGCGGAACCGGCGCAGCCGCGGAGGCAGGTAGCCGGCGGCGGTGCCGAGGGCGACCGCCCACAGCACGGTCTCCACCGGGTCGCCGTCCGCACCGGGGCGGCGGACGCTCAGCAACTGGCGGGCTTCCTGCGCGCGTTCCCGGTTGTAGGCGCGGGTACGGGCGGCCTTCGCGGCGGCCTGGGACCGGGCGACGGCGGCCGCGGCGGCGCGCAGCTCGATGTCGGCGACGACGTGGGGGAGTAGGGCGTCGACATCGGCGGTGCGGTAGTAGCACACGGCCACGTCGGCGCCGTTGCGGCGCAGCCACTGGCGTTCCACGACGGGGAGTTCCGCGGTACGGGCCACACGGGCGAAGCGCGCACGGCTGATGTGCAGGCGCTGCGCGGCCTTGGCGGCGCTGAGGGGCTCTTCACGGTGCAGGGCGTCGAGGAACCGGCGCTGGTCGGCGGCGGCACGGGCGACGCAGTCGGCGTCGAAGGAACCGTCCTCGTGCTGATCCAACAGTCCGGCCCGCGCGGCCAGCCGGACTTGGCGGGGGACCAGCCCCAACGCTTCACCCACCCGCGCGACTCCCCAACCCCGTCGGGTCACGTCAGGCCCCTTCCCTCGGGTGACTCCGATCGGGCCGACGATAGAACGGCGGGGGTGGTCCGGGTAGGCGAAGCCGAGAAATCCCCCCGAAAGTGCCAGGAGATGGGGAGGGAGGAAGTCAAGGAGTTACGGGGTGTTGCTTTGCGTTATCCACAGGGGGAGTTGGTTGGGGTTGGACGGGGGTTGCGGGGCAAGTTGCGAGCCGGCCGCCGGGGGACAGACGGCGTGTACATCCGACCCAGCGGGCTTGCGCACTGCATCGAGGGATCCGGCAGCTTCCGCCCGAGTTCGTCGCCCACGTCCTTCGCCCGCCGCGGCGAGGAGTTGGACGTGACGTACCGACGGTCGACCGCACGTGGTGGGCTCAGCAGACGGCGCGGGGCTGACAACCAAACTCTGGGCCAAGGCGGTCGGCAGGGGGCAGGGCCAACCCGCGCTACTTGACATAATGTGCATTATCGGCGAACTGTGGAAGGGGGCAGAAGGGGCCTGAACGCCGTGGAATCCCTGGGGTTTTCGAAGTGCATGCGTCGGCGGCGGTCGTAACTGGCGGCTGGGCGGGCCCAGAGCGCTGCCCACGACGCCAAGCTAACTCCCAGCCGTCCGTAGCCGCTGCAGAGTCCACCCGACGCCGTCCGGCGGCGGCGTCGCACGCCCCCCACGCGGCCACCGCGCGCAACACCGCAGTCGGCTGCGCCACCCCGGATCGACACCTGGCCGAGAGCCTTGGCCTCTCGGCCAAGCCCCCGCCCCCGCCGCCCTCAAAACCCCGTCACCCCCTCAGCCCCCTCCCCGTAGCCCTCATCCCCACCCCCATGCCACCCTGGAACCAACAGCCCCTCACCCGGGCCCACTTCCCCCACCCGTAATCATGTCGTGTAATGGGGATTACACGACATGGCATACGAACTCCCGTCCTACGGAAGCAAATCCGCCTCATTCGGCACGGGAGCCGACCGTCTCACCCAGGTCTTCGAGCACCAGGACCGACAGGACCGCCGGTGTCTCGCGGTTGGAGCCCGGGCCCTCACTCCCCCGCCGCTGCCTCCGCCTCCGCCCGCACGCCGGGCGGCTCCCCCGGCGGCAGCCGTGTCGCCGCGATCAGTCCGACCACTGCCAGCCCCGCCAGCGTGCCCATGGCCGCCGCGTACGCGTGGCTGGTCAGGTTGGCGACGAGGATCGTGCCCGCGACGGCCGTGCCCAGGGACGAGCCGAGGTTGGAGACGCTCCGCGACAGGCCGGAGATCTCCCCTTGCTGGTCCTCCGGGAAGCTCGACTGCACGATGTTGACCGAGGGTGTGAGCATCAGCCCCAGTCCGAGCCCGATGAGCAGGAGCCCCGGTGTATAGGCGATCGCCCGCGTGGAACTGCCGGCCAGGCCGATCAGGACGCCGATTCCGACGGCGGTGACGGCGAAGCCGGTGACGATGAGCGTGCGCTGCGCGTGGCGCTTGGCGAGGCGTTCGGCGGCGAGGGACGAGGCGAGCAGGCCGAGGGTTGCCGCGGTGAAGATGACGCCGGTGGCGACGGCGTCATAGCCGCGGACGACTTGGAGGTACGTCGCGACGACGAACGACGTACCCATCAGCACGAGCCACTGGATGTTCTGCGTGACCAGGCCGAGGTTCGACGTGTGGTTGCGGAACAGGGACGGCGACAGCAGCGGTTCCTCGCCCGCGCGTTCCTTGGCGTGCGCGGCGAGGAAGAACCAGACGAGCACGAGTGCGCCGGCGACGAGCAGACCGAGGGTGAGCCACAGGTTGTTGTCGGCGGCGAGGATCCCCATCACCAGCAGCGTCAGCCCGACGGCGGACAGCACCGCGCCCTGGATGTCGAACGGCCGTTCGGGCTCAGGCGGCAAGGGGTCGCGGATGCGTCGGCTGAGCAGCACGATCAGGGCGACGACGAGGGCCTGGAAGACGAACGCGGCGCGCCAGCTGATGGCCGAGGTGATGAGTCCGCCGATGAGGGGTCCGGCGGCTGCGCCGATGCCGCCGAGGGCCATGACGGCGCCGAAGGCGCGGGCGCGTGAGGTGACGTCGGTGAAGAACAGGGTGGTCAGGATGTAGACGGGCGGGATGAGCAAGGCGGTGCCGACGCCTTCGAGGATGGAGTTGCCGAGGATGAGGACGCCCAGTCCCGGGGAGGCGGCGCTGAGCAGCGCGCCGATGCCGTAGATGACGAGTCCGACGAGGAAGCAGCGTTTGCGGCCGTAGCGGTCGGTGAGTTTGCCGCCGGGGATCATCAGGGCGGCCATGACCAGGAGGAAGACGGTGATGGCGACTTGCACGCCTTGGACGGTGGTGTCCAGGTCGTGGCTGATGTCGTTGATCATCACGTTCATGTTGGAGCCGGCGAAGCTGCAGATGAACTGGGCGAGCGCGAGCGGCAGGAGGACTCCGCGGCGGGGGTCGGCGGCCGGGTGCGGCGGGTCGGTGCCGGGCGGCGGCGGTGCGGGGCGGTCGGGGGCTCCCGGGGGGCCGCCTGCGGGGCCGGGGTCGGCGGGGTGTGGGTGGCGAGGCATGGACGCGTCCCTTCGCCGCACGGGCATCCTCCGCCGGGAGGGTGGACACCGTGCGGTGCCGCGGCGTTTTGGGCCGGGACTGGTCGGCCCGAGGGCCGAAAGGCTTTTCTCCAGGGTGCGCGTGTTCGCGGGAGCGCGCATTCTCGGGCGGCGCGGCCTGGTGGGGCGCAGACGCGCTCGGAGGCGCGGATCGGCAGTCCCCCGCCCCCACTTACCGGAAGCGGCTCCGGTAAGCAGCCTGTTCCTGGCCGGCTCCACCCACGGACCCCACGCTCGACCGGAAGTTGCTGCAGGCGTGCAGAGCAGGCCGCCGCTGCGCCCGGCCTCTGCCGCGATGGGGCGCAGCGGCGGGTGTCCGTTCCGAGGGCGTCGTCCCCGTGTCGCCTCGCTCCCTGGGTTGTCCCCCGCCGGTCGGTCTTCCGTGAGCGGTTCGGCGAGTGCGTTGGCTTCGGTTTGGGTGAGGCGTACGTCGGGGTCGTCGATGTCGAAGATGGCGAGGCTGCGGGTCCGTCGCGGGCGGCGGCGATGCCGAGGGCGCGGCCGTCTTGGTTGCTCATCGTGGGCTCGTGTGGGCGGGGGTGTGTCCCGCTGCGGGGGCGGTGGGGCGCTGTGGTGTCAGGTTGGGCGGTGGACCGTCTCGGCGGGTGTGTTCGGTGGGGCGGGTGGGTGTGGCGTGTGATGGGATGCGGTCGCCCAGGGTGACGCAGGGTGTTGCCGGGGTGGTGTCTGTGTGGTGTGTGGCCGGGCAGGGTCCGGTTCGGTTGCGGGTGGAGAGGTGGGTGCGGCGTGGTGGGTGACGGGGCGTTCGGGGTCGTGGAGGGGCGTGGCGGCGAGGTGCTGGGCGAGGCCGAGGCGTTCTTTGTGCCGTTGGGTGGTGAGCGGTATGCGGCGTCGGAGTGGACGCAGGGTCCGTGGAGTGCGGAGCAGCAGCATGGTGGTCCGCCGTCGGCGTTGTTGGCGGGGCGGATGGCGCGGTTGGCGCCGCGGCCGGAGTTGGTGCCGGCGCGGTTGACGGTGGAGTTTTTGGGTCCTGTGCCGGTGGGGGTGGTGGGGGTTGCGGTGCGGGTGGTGCGGGATGGGCGGAGTGTGCAGTTGGTGGAGGGTGAGTTGAGTGTCGATGGGCGGGTGTGTTTGTCGGCGCGGTTGTGGCGGGTGAGGGCGGCGAAGGTGGCGGGGTTGCCGTCGGGTGCGGTGGCGGCGCCGGGGGCTCCGGGTGCGGTGCCGGGTGGGGTGCAGGGGCCGTTGGGGCGGTTCGGGTACGGGCGGGCGATGGACTGGCGGTTTGTGTCGGGTTCGTTTGCGGTGCCGGGTCCGGCGGTGGCGTGGGTGCGGTGTGGGCGTCCGTTGGTGGCGGGTGAGGGCGGGATGGGGGCGTTGGAGCGGGTGGTGTTGGTGGCGGATTCGGGGTCGGGGATCGGGGCGGCGTTGGATTGGCGGGAGTTTGTGTGGCCGAACGTGGATCTGTCGTTGCATTTTGTGCGGATGCCGGTGGCGGAGTGGGTGTGTGTGGATTCGGCGACGCAGGTGGGTGATGCGGGGGTGGGTGTGGCGCGGACGCGGTTGTTCGACGAGGCGGGGTTGTTCGGTTCGGTGGCGCAGTCGCTTTTCGCGGCTCCGGTGCCGGAGGCTTGACGGGGTGGTGAGTGCTTTCTGCGGTGGGGCTCTCTGGTCGGGTGGGCTTGGGGGGGGTTTCGTGTGGGTTGGTGTGTCGGTGGTGGGTGGTTGGCTGCGGTCGTTGTGATGTGAGCCGTGGTGTGTGTGGTGGTTGTGTCGGGTGGCTTTGGTGTGTGAAGGGGTGCGGGTGTGGCGGCGCCGCGGGAGTTGAGCCGGGTCGAGGTGGGCGCGGCGGTGCGTGAGTACGTGGATGTGCTGGCGTTGCGGGTGGCGATGGGGGCGTTGGCGGCGTCGAGTGCGGCGGCGTATGTGCGCGATGTGGAGGAGTTCGCGCGGTTGGTGGGCCCGTCGGTGGTGCTCGACGACGTGGAGTCGGGGGATGTGGAGTTGGCGGTGGTGCGGATCGCCAATGCTCCCGATGCGCGGTTCTCGCGGCAGCGGAAGATCGGGGCGGACGGGGAGGACGTGCCGGGGCGTGGGCTGCATGCGCGGGCGCGGTGGCTGGCGTCGGTGCGGGGGTTGTTCCGTTGGGCGCAGCAGGTGGGTTATGTGCGTGCGGATCCGATGGAGTTCGTGGCGGGGGTGCGGGTGCCGTCGCGGGCGAAGGGGGCGCGTTTGGGGTTGTCGGTGGAGGAGGCTGTCGCGTTGCGGGAGTCGCCGGGGGCGGTGCCGCGGGGTGGGGCGGGTGGGGTGCGGGCGGATCAGCGGTTGGCGTTGCGGGACGAGGTGATTTTGCGGCTGTTGACGGAGACGGGTCCGCGGGTGTCGGAGATTTGTGCGGCGAATGCGGACGATGTGCGGCTGGGTGCGGGTGGGGGGTGGGTGCTGCATATTCGGCGGGGCAAGGGGGGCAAGGCGCGGGATGTGCCGTTGTCGGATGCGTTGGTGGCGGTGTTGGGGGCGTATCGGGAGCGGGAGCGTCCGGTGGCGCCGGCGGGTGATCCGGCGGAGGAGCGGGCGGATGCGTTGCGGGCGTTGGTGGTGACGGTGCGGGGGCGGCGGATGTCGGCGCGGGATGTGCAGCGGATGGTGCGGCGGCATGTGGCGTTGATGCCGGCGGGGTTGCGTCAGTCGGTGACGCCGCATGGGTTGCGGCATACGGCGGCGACGGTGTTGTTGCGGCAGGCGGGGGCGGATGTGGGGACGGTGGCGGACATCTTGGGGCATGGGGATGTGTCGACGACGTCGGTGTATTTGGACCCGTCGTCGGTGGCGGCTGCGGAGGCGTTGGGGCGGTCGCCGTTGGCGCGGTGAGCCGGGTCGAGGCTCTCCTTGGGGGTTGGTCGGGGGCGGTCGTTCGGGTGGTGGGGTGGTGGGGTGGGTCGGGTGGGGGGTGGGCGGGTATTCGGCGGGGTGCGGGGGTGTTGGCCGGTGGGGTTGTGTGTGGGAGGTTGCCGTGACTCATCCGCCGAGGCCGCCGGGGCGTCCGCCGGGGCCGGATCGGCCGGATCCGGAGCGTCCGGGTTCGCCGGGTCCGTGGCCGCCGGAGCCGTTTCCGGCGCCGGGGCCTACTCCGGGTCCGTCGCCGTTGCCGGATCCTTTTCCGGATCCGTTGCCGCCGGATCCGTCGCCTGATCCGGGTGCGCCTGATCCGGGTGCGCCGGAGCCGGACGGTCCGGGTCCCGGTGGTCCGGGTCCGGAGCCGGATTCGTTTCCGGGCTTGGGGGGTTGGCCGGGTTTTCGGGGTTTGCCGGGTGTCGGGCGCTGAGGTGTCGGGGCCGGTGAGGTGAGGACGTGCCGAGGGCCGGTCCCCCGCTGTGGGGGGCCGGCCCTGTGTCGTGTCGCGTGTGTGGGTGCGGGTGGGTGTGTGGGTCGGGTGTCAGACGTCGATGATGCCGAGTTGGCGCATGACGCCGAGGTTGTCCCAGTTCCACCAGCCTTCGGCGATCTTGCCGTCGGCCATGCGGAAGGTGGTGGTGCCGGTGGCTTCGACGGCGCGGCCGGTGGCGGGCATGCCGTTGTATTCGCCGGTGTTGGTGGCGCGCCAGGTCCAGCGGGTGGCGACTTGGTCGCCGTCGGCGAGCTGGGTTTCGATGGTGAAGGCGAAGTCGGGGAATCCGGCGCGGTATCCGGCGCATTCGCGGCGGAAGCCTTCGGCGCCGACGGTGTCGATGGCGTTGGCCTGGTCGTGGTCGTGGTAGTCGGCGGCGCAGAGGTCGAGTATCACGTCGAGGTTGCCGGCGCTGATTTGTTCGAAGAGGCGGGTGACGGCGGCTTTGTTGAGTTGTTCGTCGCGGACGACGTCGAGGTCGGTGAAGACCGGGGGTTCGTCGCACAGGGCGACCATTTCGTGGAAGATGCGGTCGGTTTCGGGGAGGTGGGAGTTGCGTTCGGCTTCCTCGTAGGAGGGGAATTCCACGATTTCGACGACGTGGGCGTTGTCGGCGCGGTCTGTGCCGACGATGGCGTGGGTGGCGGTGCGTTTGCCTTGGGTTTGGGTGACCCAGGCGTCCATGAGGCGGTTCATGTCGTCGATGCGGCTGGTCTTGCAGTCGACGATTTGGACGAAGGCCATGGTTTCCATCTCCTGGGGGTGGTTTTCCCCCCTGGGTGGAGCGGGGCGTGGCGGGGTGGCCGGGTGCGGGCGCTCCTTGTTCCACTGTCCGTCGGGTGGGCCGGGGTGGGCAAGGGGCTGGGGTGTCGGGGTTTCCGGGTCCGTCGGCGGGGTTCCGCGGTTTGGCGGAACCCCGCGGGCGGCCGGGGTGGGGGTGGGTCAGCGGATGGGGACGCCGGAGATGGTGCGGGCGATGACGAGGCGTTGGATTTCGCTGGTGCCTTCGAAGATGGTGTAGATGGCGCTGTCGCGGTGCATGCGTTCGACGGGGTATTCGCGGGTGAAGCCGTTGCCGCCGAGGATTTGCATGGCGTTGGTGGTGACCCATTTGGCGGTCTCGCCGGCGTAGAGCTTGGACATGGAGCCTTCGGCGGCTTCGAAGGGTTGGCCGGTGGCGGCCATCCAGGAGGCGCGCCAGACGAGGAGTCGGGCGGCGTCGATGCGGGTGCGCATGTCGGCGAGGGTGAAGGCGATGGCCTGGTTGTCGATGATGGGCCGGCCGAATTGGTGGCGGGTGCGGGCGTAGTCGAGGGCGTATTCGTAGGCGGCGCGGGCGATGCCGACGGCTTGGGCGCCTACGGCGGGGCGGGAGGATTCGAAGGTGGCCATGGCGGCGTTGCCGCGGCCGGCGGTGGTGCCGGTGCGGGCGCGGGCGAGGCGTTCGTCGAGTTTGTCTTTGCCGCCGAGGAGGCAGTCGCCGGGGATGCGGACGTTGTCGAGGACGACTTCGGCGGTGTGGGAGGCGCGGATGCCGTGCTTTTTGAATTTCTGGCCTTGGGTCAGGCCGGGGGTGGCGGGGGGTATGACGAAGCTGGCTTGGCCGCGGGCGCCGAGGGCGGGGTCGGTGGTGGCGACGACGACGTGGATGTGGGCGATGCCGCCGTTGGTGGCCCAGGTTTTGACGCCGTTGAGGATCCAGTCGCCGGTGGCTTCGTCGTAGGTGGCGCGGGTGCGCATGGCGGAGACGTCGGAGCCGGCGTCGGGTTCGCTGGAGCAGAAGGCGGCGACTTTGACGTCGTCGGGGGTGCCGAACATCTGGGGGGCCCAGGTGGCGACCTGGTCGGGGGTGCCGTTGGCGACGACGCCGGCGGCGGCGAGGGTGGTGCCGGTGATGGCGAGGCCGAGTCCGGCGTCTCCCCAGAAGAGTTCTTCCATGGTGAGGGGTATGCCGAGGCCGGTGGGGTCGAAGGCCTGGGTGGAGAAGAAGTCGAGGGAGTAGAGGCCGATTTTGGCGGCTTCTTGGAGGATGGGCCAGGGGGTTTCCTCGCGTTCGTCCCATTCGGCGGCGGCGGGGCGCAGGACGTCGGCGGCGAAGGTGCGGACCCAGTCTTGGACGGTGCGCTGGTCGTCGGTGAGCTGGAGGGAGAATGGGGTGAACGCGGTCATCGGGTCTGGCTCCTGGCGGTGGTTGGTGGTGTGATGCCTGCCGGGGTCCGTCGGGTGGGGCTTGCGAGGGGTTCACCACGCTGTTACCGACGGGTAACCGGCAGTGTGTTACTCCCGGTAATGCCTGTCAAGGTGTGCCGGGCACCGCACGCACGGGAAGGCGCGGTAGAAAGACGGGGACAAAGCAGCGCCGCACGCCCCAGGCACCCGGCGCCGCACGGCACGGTCGGCGAAGGGTCGCATGGCGCACAACGAGTCCACCCCGGCAGGCACCACCGCCGGGACCAGCGGCAACACCGCGGGCGGCACCCCCGCCCGCACCCCGGGCGGCCCCGGCGGGTCCGGCAGCGGCCGCTCCGCGCTGCGCCGCCTCGAACTCCTGGACGCCGCCGACCGCGTCGTCATGCGCGACGGCCCCGACGCGTCGATGAACACCATCGCCGCTGAGGCCGGCATCACCAAGCCGATCCTGTACCGGCACTTCGGCGACAAGGACGGCCTGTACCGGGCGCTCGCCGAACGCCACACCGAGGAACTCGCCCTCGCCATCCGCGCCGCCGTCGACCCGGCGCGCGGCCACTCCCCCCGCGAACGCATCCAGGCGACCATCGACACCTACCTGGCGCACATCGAAGCCAACCCGCAGGTGTACCGGTTCCTGCTGCACCGCGCGGGAGCGGAGTCGGCCGACGTGCACGGCCATGTGACCGCCTACCAGCGCCGCGTCGGCGAGGAACTCGCGCGTTCGTTCGACCCGGTCGGCGCCACCGGCGTCCTCGCGCGAGCCTGGGCGCACGGCATCGTCGGCATGGTCCAGGCCTGCGGCGACTGGTGGCTCGAAGAACACCCGTGCGAACGCGCCGAGCTGACCGTCTACCTCACCGAACTCCTGTGGGGCGCCCTCCCCACCGCCTTGGCCATGGCCGCCGAGTCGGCGAAGGCCGCGGACGGGGCCGATCAGGCGCAGTAGCGGCGCAGCGCCTCGTCGTCGACGGCAGCGCCCGGTGGGGCCCGGATCCGTGTCGCACGGCGGTGTGGTCGTTCGGGCGGCGCGGTCGAACAGGCATACGGCACGGCGGGCTCTCGGCCCGGTCCGCGCCCGCCACGTCCCTCGCGGAACTCTCGCCTAGGGCCGGTAGCGGATGGGGTGGTCTTCGGGGACTTCGACCAGGACGATGCGCAGGCCGTCGGGGTCGGCGATCCACATTTCGTCCAGGCCCCAGGGTTCACGGCGGGGTTCGCGCAGGACGGTGACGTCGTGGGCGGCGAGTTCGGCGGCGGTGGCGGGCAGGTCGCGGACTTGGAGCCACAGTTCGGTGGCGGCGGTGGGGGGTTCGGGGCTGCCTGCGGAGACTTCGAGGTAGCCGCCGCCGAGGAAGAACACGGTGCCGCGGTGCGGGCCGGTGCCGAACTCGCGGTAGATGGCGAGTCCGAGGACGTCGCGGTAGAAGGCGCGGGTGCGTTCGAGGTCGGTGGGCCGCAGGAGCAGGCGGCCGGCGAGGACGTCCATGGGTGTGTCTTCGCCCACTCCCGCGGGGGTTATGCGCGCGGTGGGGGCCGGGAAGGGGCGTTACGCTGCGGCGGGACCGTTCCCGAGGCCGGGCGGCAGGGCCGGGCTTGCGGGTGGTGTGGCTGGCGAGGCTTAGGGGCGTGCGTGGCGTACGAGCGGGTTGCGGGTGCGATGTTCGGGTCGGCGTACGGGGATGCGATGGGGGCGCCCACCGAGTTTCTGCCGTACGCGCAGATCGTCCGCAGGTTCGACGTGCCCGACGATGCGCCGGGTGCGGGCGAGCTGCCGGTGCACGGCGGGGTGGCGATGGTGACCGACGACACCCAGATGGCTCTGGCGGTGGCGGATGCGCTGCTGGCGGCGGTGGAGGACGGGCACGCGCTGTCGGCGGAGCGTCTGACGCCGCGGCTGCGGGGCCGGTATCTGGCGTGGTGGCAGTCCCCCGACAACAACCGGGCGCCGGGGACGACGTGCATGCAGGCGTGCAAGGCGTTGGCGCGCGGCGGTGCGTGGGAGGCGGCGACGCGGCGCGGGTCGAAGGGCTGCGGCGCGAACATGCGGGTGGCGCCGGTGGCGTTGCTGGACGGGGTGTCGGAGGCGGACCGGTGCGGTGCGGCGCAGCTGCAGTCGGCGCTGACGCACGGGCATCCCACGGCGTTGGCCGCGTCCGATCTGACGGCGGCGGCGGTGCATGCGCTGCGGGTGGGTGTCGCACCGCGGGACCTGCCGGGGTATTTGCGGGCGCATGTGGGGCAGCAGCGCAGTGTGTATCGAGGTGATTGGCTCGGGGACGAGCTGTGGCGGGGTCCGTTCGCGTCGTCGCCGGAGGAGTTCATCGCGCGCGGATGGGACGAGTGCGCCGGTGTCCTGGACCGGTTGGACGCGGCGCTGCTGCTCGGTGACCGGCGGGCGGATCCGTGCCGGATCACCGGTGCGGGCTGGATCGCGGAGGAGGCTTTGGCGACCGGGCTGCTGTGCTTCCTGCTGTTCCCGGATGCGCCGGTGGATGCGTTGACGCGGGCGGCGATGACGTCCGGGGACTCGGATTCGATCGCGGCGTTGGCGGGGGCGTTCGCCGGTGCCGCGTACGGCATGGCGGCGTGGCCCGAGGCGTGGGCGGGCGTGGTGGAGTACCGCGAGGAGCTGGAGCGGGTGTCGGCGGGCTTGGCCGCGGGCACTGCGGGCAGCGGTACGGGTACAGGTACGGGTGTGGCAGGGGGTGCGGGTCGGTGACGGGCACGGGTGCCAGGTCGCACGGGCGGGTGTTCGGGGATCTGGTCGCGGCCGCGTTGGCGCAGGAGGGGGCGCGGCCCGGCGTGCTGGGGCGGGTGCATGCGGTGGACCATGCGGCGTTCGCGTGGTTGGCGCAGCACCATGTGCCGTGGGCGAACCGGGCGTTGCCGGCGTTGTCGCGGTCGGCGAACCATTCGCGGTTGTGGATGGTGGCGGCGGGTTCGATGGCGCTGTCGGGGGGCCGGGCGGGGCGGCGTGCGGCGTTGCGGGGCCTGGGGTCGGTGGCGTTGGCGTCGACGGTGACGAACGCGGTCATGAAGCGGGCGGCGCGCAGGCCGCGTCCGGTCTTGGACCTGGTGCCGGAGGTGCGGCGGTTGCCGCGGCAGCCGTGGACGACGTCGTTCCCGTCGGGTCACGCCGCCTCGGCGGCGGCGTTCGCGACGGGGGTGGCGTTGGAGTCGCGGTCGCTGGGGGCCACGGCGGGTGTGCTGGCGGGCGGCGTGGCGTTGTCGCGCGTGTACACGGGTGTGCACTATCCGGGCGATGTGCTGGCGGGTGCGGCGTTGGGGGCGGGGCTGGCGGCGGTGACGCTGCGCTGGTGGCCGCGGCGCCCGGTCGCGGCGGCGTTCGCGCCGGTGCCGCAGGTGCGGGTGCCGGTGCTGCCGGACGGCGACGGGGTTGTGGTGGTGGTGAACGCGTCGGCGGGCCCGGAGGGCGAGGTCGCGCCGCGGCTGCGGGAGCTTTTGCCGGCGGCGAAGATCGTCGAGCGGGGGGCGCGGCCGGCCGGGTCGGACCCGGATCTGGAAGGCGGCTCCGATCTGGAGGCCCTGCTGCGGTCGGCCGCGGCGGAAGCGGTGGTGCTGGGGGTCGCGGGCGGGGACGGGTCGATCAACGCGGCGGCGAAGGTCGCCCTCGAGTTCAACGTGCCGCTCGCGGTGTTCGCGGCCGGGACGCTCAACCACTTCGCGGGCGACCTGGGGCTGCAGCGGCTGGAGGACACCGCCCGTGCGGTGCGCGCGGGCGAGGCGGTGCTGGTGGACGTGGCGGAGATCGCCAGGGACCGCACGTTCGACTTCGGGCCCATGTCGCAGACCGACCCGGAGGTCTTCCTCAACACGTTCTCCATCGGGGTGTATCCGGACCTGGTGCGGGCGCGCGAGGCGTTGGAGGGCCGGATCGGGAAGTGGCCGGCGATGCTCGTCGGGCTGGTGTCGGTGCTGAAGGAGGCCCGTCCGGTCAAGCTGCGGGTGGACGGGCGGGCCCGGTCGGTGTGGCTGCTGTTCCTGGGCAACGGGGCGTATGCGCCGGCGGGGTTCGCGCCCGCGTACCGGCCGAACCTGCACGACGGCCTGCTGGACGTGCGTCTGGTCGACGCGGCCAAGCCCGCGGCGCGGACCCGGCTGGTCGCGGCGGTGCTGTCGGGCACGCTGGGGCGTTCGCGCGTCTACGAGGCGACCACCGCGCGTGCGATGCGGCTCACGGAGATCCAGGAGGGCGCCCCGCTCGCGGTCGACGGCGAGGTGCGTCCGGGTGCGTCCCAGCTGCGGGTGGCGAAGGGCCGCCGGGTGGTGGTGTACCGGCCCGCGGGGGCACGGCGGGCGTGAGCCCGGGGCGGCGGATGCGGGGGTTCCGGATCAAGGTGAGGGGAATCCGGGTGCGCCGGTGCCGCGATGTTCGGCACAGTGGGCGGCGAACGGGGATCGTGCGCGGGCGCTGCGGCAAGGTCGCGGCGCCGCCGGCTGGCTGAAGGGCGGCGGTATGGGGGGCGGTTTGGCGGCCGGGGGCGCGGCGGGACGCGGGTTTTCGGGGGCGATGTCGGTGGCGGCCGGCGCGGATCTGGTCCGGCCCGGCAGCAGACATGCGCTGCGCCGTGGCGTGGTGCCGCGGTCGCGCGGGCGTGCGGGTGCGGGGCTGCGGGTGCTGTCGGCGGGTGCCGGGGCACGTGGTGCGGCGCCCGGCGGGCCGGGGGCGGGTGCGTCTGCGGTTTCGGCGGCCGCGGTGCTGTCCGCTGCCGGTGCGGCCGCGGGGGCCGCGGCGGGGGTGTCGGCGGCGGCACGGTCGCACCGGGTGCCGCGGGGTGCGGTGCGGGCGGCGCGGCTGCTGGCGGCGGGCCGGATCGCGGTCGGGGTCGCGCAGGCGGTGGTGCCGCAGGCGGCCGAGCGGTGGCTGCCGGCGCGCCCGGCGGGCGCGAAGGACCCGGCGGCGGTTCCGGCACGGGGGCTGGGAGTGCGCGACACGGTCGTCGCGGCGGGCTGCCTGCACGCCCTGTCCCAGGGGCGCGGCGCGGCGGAGTGGGCGTGGCTGCAGGTCGCCGCCGACGTGGCGGACGGCGCGGGCACCGCCGGGCGCTGGCGGGCGCTGGACCGGCGGGAGAAGACGTGGATCGTGCTGCTGGGCCTGCTGGCCGCCGCGGACACGGCAGTCGCGGTGGCGTTGGGCGGCGCGGACGCCGACGGCGCATGACGGGCGCGTGTGGCTGCGCGGCGGCCGGCGCCTGGCGGCGCCGGTGCGGGTTCCGCGGCGTCTGTGCGGTTCGTATGGTGCGGCCGGGGTGGCGCGGGGGCGGGCGGTAATGCTCGGGCGATGGTGGGGACTGCGCGGGGGCGGGGCGCCGCAGCGGGATGTGCCGGTGGTGGCGGTGGTAGCGCCGGGCATGCGGCCGTTCTTTTGTGCGGATCGGATGCGGGCTTGGCTGGTGGCGTGTGTGCGGCGGCTCGGGTACGTGTGTGTGGATGTCCGGGTGGATGCCGCCGACCTGCCCGCGTCCGGGGGCGAGGCCGCATGGGCGGAGGGGCTGGCGGCGCGGATCGGGACGGCGGACGTGGTGCTGCTGCTGCGCCCGGCGGGGGTCCGCGACAACGTGGACGCGGTGGCGCCGGCGTGTGACGCGGTGCGGGCCCGGTACGGCGCGAAGCCGCTGGGCGAGGTGCGGTACGTGGGGATGTGGCTGGAGGTGGAGGGTCTGCCGCGGCCGGACGACAAGGGCTTCTTTTTCGATCGGGATCTGGGGCGTCCGCTGTATTGGCAGGCCGCCGAGCGGGCGGTGGCGGCCCGCTTGGCTCGGCTGCTGGGCCGGACACCGCAGGCCTAGGCCGTGTCTGGTGGGTCCGCGGAGCCGTTTGTGTACCGACTCGTCGACAGGTCGGCGTGTGGGGTGGGCGGGCTCGCGCCTGCGGGGGCTGTTCTCGATAGGCTGGTGTGACGTAATCGATTCCCCTGCAGGGCGCCGCGTTCCGGCATGCCGTGCGGGGGTTTCCTCGGGTTTCGGCGGATTCCGTGCCCCGGGGTTGTCGAGTTGGGAACGGCCGCCGGCCTGGTCGCGCGGCAGTGCGAGACCGCTGGAGGGCACGCATCCGATGACAGGTACCCCCGCCCCGGGCCACTCGGGGCCTGCGCGCAGGCCCGAGGCATTGCCGCCGCGGGCCAAGTTGGCGGTGACCGCGAACCGGGTGACCGCGGCGATCTCGCGCCGGGCCGGCAAGGGCAGCGGTTCGGTGATCGGCGGGAAGATCGCGCTGCGGATCGCGCCCGATCTCCTCGCTCAGCTCGCCGACCACCTGCAGGTCGTGCTGGTGTCCGGCACCAACGGCAAGACCACCACCACCCGTCTGATCGCCGAGGCGATGCGGGCGGCCGGCCCGGTGGTGTCGAACGCGCTCGGCGCGAACATGCCCGCCGGGATCACCTCGGCCCTCGCCGGTGCGGGCGACGCCCGCTACGGCGTGATCGAGGTCGACGAGAAGTACCTGGCCGGTGTGGCCCGGGACTCCGAGCCGCTGGCGATCGTGCTGCTGAACCTGTCGCGCGACCAGCTCGACCGGGCCGCCGAGACGCGCATGCTCGCGGAGAAGTGGCGCGAGGGCCTGCGCGGCACCGAGGCGATCCTGGTCGCGAACGCGGACGACCCGCTGGTGGTGTGGGCGGCCTCGTCGGCGAAGGACGTGGTGTGGGTAGCCGCCGGGCAGATGTGGCAGGAAGACTCCTGGTCGTGCCCGTCGTGCGGCGGCGTGATGAACCGGCCCGGGGACGACTGGTACTGCGGCGAGTGCGACTTCCGCCGCCCCCAGGTGACCTGGTCGCTCGTCGGCGACGAGATGGTCGACCCGGACGGGCGGGTGTGGCCGCTGGAACTCCAGCTGCCCGGCCGCGCCAACCGCGCCAACGCCACCACCGCGGCCGCGGTCGCGTCGGTGTTCGGCGTGGACACCGCTTCCGCGCTCGCCCGCATGAAGAACGTCACCGCGGTCGCCGGCCGCTACGACGTCCTCCCCTACCGCGGCCGCCACCTGCGGATGCTCCTGGCGAAGAACCCGGCCGGCTGGCTGGAGACGTTCTCGCTGATCGACCCCGCCCCCGCCCCGGTCATCCTGTCGGTGAACGCGCTCGACGCGGACGGCAAGGACACCTCCTGGCTGTGGGACGTCGACTACACCAAGCTCGCCGGCCGCCCCCTGTTCGTCCTCGGACAGCGCCGTCTGGACCTCGCGGTGCGCCTCGACGTCGCCGGACTGACGTTCCAGGTCCACGAGCACCTCGCCGACGCGGTCGCGGCGTGCCCGCCCGGGCAGATCGAAGTCATCGCGAACTACACGGCGTTCCAGCAGCTGCGGCGCACGGTCAAGGAGGCGCAGGCGTGATCGGCATGAGCAAGCTGCGGCTGGTGTGGATCTACCCGGACCTGCTGAGCACCTACGGCGACCAGGGCAACGCGCTCATCGTCGAGCGGCGCGCCCGGATGCGCGGCATCGAGGTCGAACGCGTCGACGTGCGCTCCGACCAGCCCGTGCCGACGTCGGGCGACATCTACCTGATCGGCGGCGGCGAGGACCGGCCGCAGCGCCTGGCCGCGGAGCGGCTGCGCCGCGACCCGGGCCTGGGCCAGGCGGTGGCGCGCGGCGCGACGCTGCTGGCGGTGTGCGCGGGCTACCAGATCATCGGGCACGAGTTCGTCGACGACCTGGACCGCGTCGAACCGGGTCTGGGGCTGCTGGACGTGAAGTCCGGGCGCGGCCCGGTCGGCCGGCGCTGCGTCGGCGAGGTCTTGGCGGACGTCGACCCGCAGCTGGGGCTGCCGGTCCTGTCCGGGTTCGAGAACCACCAGGGTGTCACCTACATCGGCGCGCACGCCCAGCCGCTGGCGCGCACCACGGTCGGGTTCGGCAACGGCACCGACGACGGCACCGAAGGTGCTTGGGCGGGCCGGGTGATCGGCACCTACATGCACGGCCCGGTCATGTCCCGCAACCCCGGGCTGGCGGACCTGCTGCTGACGTGGGCGACCGGTGTGCCGCTGACGCCGCTGGAAGACCGGTGGCACGAGCAGCTGCGCACCGAGCGGCTGCGCGCGGCGCGGTCGACGACGGCCTGACGCGGCCGCCGCCGACGGACGGCGGAGCACGACGTACGCAGCACACAGGGCCGGGGCCCGGGGAGAGAAGGTTCTCCCCGGGCCCCGGCCCCTTTTTTGTGCCGGTGCTGTCGCGGGTGCCGTGCTCGGGTCCGATTCCCGGCTCAGGCGTGCGCGGGTGTGGGGTTGCGGGTGGGCAGGTCGCGGACGGTGCGCAGCGGGGAGAACCACAGGATCAGTGCGGTCGCGGGTACGCCCGCGGCGGTGATCCATACGGCGGTGCGCGGGCCGAGGGCGGTGCCGAGGGTGCCGGCGAGGAGTGCGCCGACGGGGATGATGCCGTAGTTGAGGAACGCGGTGCTTGCGCCGACGCGGCCCAGCAGTGCGGGTGGGCAGTAGGCCTGGTGGAAGCCGACTTTGACGACGTTTCCGGCCACCACGCCCGCGGAAGTGGCGAACCCGCCCGCGGCGAACCACACCAGGCCCCAGCCCGCGGTGGTCAGCGGGGTGAGGAGGGTGAGGCTGCCGACGCCGAGTTCGAAGACCAGGCTTGCGCGGGCGGTGCCGAGGCGGGTTGCGGCGCGGCGGGCGGCGAACGCGCCCGCGATGCCGCCGGCTCCGGTGGTGGCGATGAGCAGTCCGACGGTGCGTTCGTCGAGGCCTACGGTGCGGACCAGGAACACGACCTGGAGGGTCTGCAGGCCGATGAGGGCGACGTTCGACGCGGTGGAGAACAGCGTCAGGGTGCGCAGCCACGGGTCGCGGAACACCAGGGCGAGGCCTTCGCGGACTTCCGCGGCGAGTGCGCCGCGTGGGCGGGGGGTGCGGGGGCGGGCGGGTTCGCGGTGGCGTATCGCGGCGAGGCAGGCGGCCGAGGCGGCGAACGTGGCGGAGTTGACCAGCAGGGCGTTGACGGTGCCGGCGGCGTGGGCGACCAGTCCGCCCGCGCCGCGTCCGGCCAGTTGCGCGGCGGATGCGCTGCCGTGGAGTTTGGCGTTGCCTTCGGCTTGGTCCTCGGGGGCGAGGATGCGGGGCAGGTAGGCGGTGTAGGCGGTCTGGAAGAACACCGCGGCCACGCCGCCGAGGAACGCGGCGGCCAGCAGCACGCCGATGCTCAGGACGCCGGTGTGCGCGAGGACGGGCACGGCGGCGAACAGCGCCGTGGAGAACCCGGCCGATGCGAGCATGACCGGGCGGCGCGGCCACCGGTCGACCCAGGCCCCTACCGGGAGCCCGATGAGCAGCCACGGCAGCCATGCGGCCGCCGCGAGGACGCCGACCTCGAAGGTGCCCGCGTCCAGGACGGTGATCGCGGTCAGCGGCATGGCGATGCCGGTGACGGATGCGCCGAATTTGCCCGCGACTTCGCCGCACCACAGGAGGGTGAAGTCGCGGTGGCGCAGGAGCAGGCTGCGCGGGTCTGAGGCCGCTGCTGCTGTTGCGGGTCGGGTGGCCGGGGCGGGGGTTTGTGTGGTCACGGGGTGGGGTCCGGGGAGGTGTCGTCGGGGGTGTCGGGGGCTGCGCTGTCCGAATTGTTCGAGTTGTCCGGGTTGTTCGGGACTGATTCGTCGGGGGCCAGGGGGAAGGCCTGGATTTGGACGGCGACGGGGCGGGTGTCGGGGCCGGGTGCGTCGGCTGCGGTGGCGGCGTGGCGGGCGACGACGTCGGCGAGTTCGGTGTTGAGGGCGGCGAGTTGGGCGGGGGTCATGGCCAGGTCGGTGCGTTCGCTGGTGGTGCGGGCGCGGCGCCAGGCGTCGCCGGGGTCGGCGGCGTAGGAGCGGGCGGCGCGGTCGAAGGCGCGGCGCAGCAGGGCGTCGACGTACACGGCGGCGGCGGTGCGGGTTTCGGGGTCGTCGGCGAGGTCGGCGGTCTCCAGGTGGAGGCGCGAGGGGGTGGGGGCCCACCAGCGTTCGCGGCGGGTGCCGCGGGTGGGGTCTTCGGTGATGAAGCCGTGGTCGGCGAGGTGGCGCAGGTGCCAGCTGACGGTGCCGGTGTTCTCGCCGAGTCGGCGGGCGAGGGTGGTGGAGGTGGCGGGGCCGTGCCGGTCGAGGAGTTCGAGGATGCGGACGCGGAGGGGGTGGGCGAGGGCGCGCAGTCCGCGGGCATCGAGGTGGCGTAGCGGGCGGTCGGGGTCGGGGGTGGAGGGGATGCCGACGGGGTGGTGGGGGGAGGTCATGGGGCGAGGCTAGTCTTGCAGAGAGTTCTCTGCAAAGGAGTATCTGCAGAGGATTGTCTGCGATGCGCGCCCGCCGCCCTGCCCGGCAGACTGCGGTGTTCCTGGCCGCCGGGTATACCGAGGCGCCGTTTCCGGCGTGTGCGCTGCCGGCGTGTGCGCTGCCGGCGTGGTCGGCGGCGTTGCGCGGACGGTGGCGCAGGCGGGGCTGCCGGCTGCCGGGGCGTCGGCGGTGCGGGTGAGCGGGTTGTTCTTGGCCGTGGCGCTGATGGTGCAGTTCGCGGTTTCGCGGGCGGGGGCGTCGAGGCCGGGGACGTCGTCGAGTGGCGGGGCGAGCTGCCGGCGATGGCGGGCGGTGTGGTGCTGCCGGCCGTTCTGCTGTGGCGGAGGCGGTGTACGTCGGGCTCACGCTGTGGGCGCTGGGCACGCCCTACGGGTACATGTCCGTGCCCCGCGCGTCGCTGCCGCGGTGGCCGCTGCGGGTGCTGCTCGCCCGGTGGGCGATACGCCGCCCGCGTGTGGCGTGGAGGGATGCCGCCGTGGTCGCGCCCGTGGGGACGGTGGTGGCGGTGACGTTCCTGTCGGGCCGCTGGGCCGGGTGACGCCGCGGCCGGGCCGTCCGAGGGGCCGCTAGCGTCCGGCGGTGTCGGGGGCGGGGAAGCGGGTGCGGAAGGTGAAGGCTTCCGGGGTGGGGCCGTGGGTGCGCAGGTGGTCGAGGCGGGCGGCGGCGTCGTGTTCGGTGGGCTGGGTGCCGGCCGGGACCCACCACAGGACCTGGGAGTGCCGGCCGGGGTCGGTGAACCAGTCGCGGCGGCGGCGCAGCAGCTCCATGTGGTTGCTGCGGTAGACGAAGTCCCAGAGGCTGTCGGCGTCGCGCCACACGGACAGGTTGACGAGGTATTCGGGGCCGAAGACGGCCGGGGGGACGGTGGCGTAGGGGTCGTCGGGGTCTTCGAGCAGGCGCCAGACGAACCCGGGTGCGGCTTCGGCGAGTCCGTTGATCTCGGGGAGCGCGGCGACGAACTCGGCGAGCTGCGGGGAGTCGATGGGGGCGACGAGGCGTGCGACGTTGAGCTGCGCGAGGTGGTGGCCGGCGGCGGGCGCGGCCGGGGCGGGTGCGTCGGTCGTCGGGGCGGGGGTGGCAGGCGTGTTCGGCATGGCGTCATGGCACCATCCCCCGCACGTCTATGTCAATCCTGATTGTTTTTAGAAGATGCGGGGCGGACGCTGAACGGCCGGGCGCCGACGGCAGGTTCCGGACCGGGCCACAATCCCGGCATGGATGACGCATTCACACTGCTGCGCCGAGCCGCCGGCCTCCTCCCCCACGACGTCACCGCCGCGCAGGGGCAGACGGTCGGGGATGCCCGCGCGGAGATGGCCTGCCAGGAGTGGGAGTCGGCCGTCGACCTGCCGGCAAAGATCGGCGACATCCATGCGGCTGAGTCGGGTGGCCGAGCCGGGTGGGAAGATCTGCCGCGGCGGGAACGGGCAGCTCCACCGGTGCCACCGTCGGCGTCCGGTGCAGGTGGACGCCGGCTCGGCCGGATCCGCGGTTCCGGGGGCAACGGCCTGTCGAAGGGGCGGCGGCCTACGCCGTTCGCCTGCCGGGAGAGACCTTCAGGACCACAGGGCGTTCTTCGCGTAGAGGCGCACGGTGTCGGGGTCGTAGTCGATGCGGTCCCGGTCCGGGGTTCGTTCGGCGATCAGGACCGCGGTGTCGTCCGAGGTGTCGGAGCCGCGGAAGTCCGCGAGATCGCGAAGCAGTCCATCGCGCAGTGCCTCGGCGTCGCCGCAGTGGGCGGCCAGCGTTCCCAGGCGGTCGGCCAGCGGGTAGAACTCGCCGTCGCGGTCGCGGCTTTCGGTGACGCCGTCGGTGACCATGACGAGCGCGTCTCCGACGGCGAGTGGGACGCGGTGGGTGACCGGCGGCTCGCCTGTCATGTTGCCCATGCCGAGAGGCAGGGACGGTTCGAGGTCCAGGGCGTGGACCTGTCCGCCGCGCACCAGCAGCGGCGGGACGTGCCCGAAGTTGGCGATGTCCACGTAGCCGTCGCCGAAGCCGAGGAGGAGTGCGGTGGAGTACCGGCTGTGCGGGTCGCTGTTGATGTGCCGCGCCCAGAGGTTCTGGCGCTGCATGCGGACGTCGAGGCGCCGGCCGACTTCCCGCAGGTCGGACTCGTGGTAGCCGCTTTCGCTGAAGGTGCCCAGGAGCGCGGTGGCGGCGGCGACCACCGGGAGGCCGTGCCCGGTAACGTCGCCGATGACCGCGCGGACGCCGTGCGGCGAGGGCTGCATGTCGTACCAGTCGCCACCGATGTTCGCGGCCTCGGCGCAGGGCAGGTACACGTGGGCGAAGGTCAGGTCGTACATCCGGGTGACGGGGACGCGCCTGACCGCGAGCTGGGCGCACTCGGCGACGTCGTACACGGCGGTGAGGCGTCGGCGCTGCCGCCTCCGGAATCCGCACAAGGCCAGGACCACGAAGGCGCCGCTGAGGGCGAAGACGAGGTAGCCGGCCGACCACAGGGGCTCAGGGGTGAGGAGTTCGGCGAAGGTCACCGAGCCCAGCGAGGCCACCGCCAGGCCTGCGGTCACCGGCAGCGAGGTGGACATCGCGGCCATGACCAGCAGGAGGATGAGGAACGGCCGAGGCCGGGCGTCGCCGGGCGACGAGACGTGGGCCGCGACGACAATGGCCGCCAGCGCAACGACGAGCAGCCGCGCGCCGGCCGTCCAGCGCGAGCGGTGCCGCGATTCCGGCCGGGGAGGCGGCCCCATGGAGAACAGACGCCTCAGCCTGTCGAGCCGGTCCGCGAGTCGCCGCCCGCCGTTCGCTGCAATGGTCGCGGGCGCGAGGCTCGCGTTCGCCATGGGTGATTCCAAACATTGTCCGACGGGCCGAACGCAGATTATACATACAATTCGGACATTTTGGATATTTGTTCGGCTTTCACGACGCGCCTGTGAGCGCCTTGTCGCCTCGTCCGGCATCCCGACCGTCGGTGCACGCATGGCCGATTCGCCTGCCGGGGCGATTGAAGACGGCGGCCACGGCAACTGCCACGTGCGCGAAGCCCACGGCCGGCCGTGCCCCGGTCGCCCCCGAGGGCCGACGCAGCAGCTCGCGCCCATGGCCGGCACAGGCAATAGGGCGATATCTGCGCACCCATTCCCGAGCACGTCCCGTCAGCCCTCCACCAGGCAAGACGAAGGCTCGGCGCCGGCTTTCGTTTGTTCTCAACCCCCGGAGCGCGGCGGGCGGTGTTGTGTCAGATCCCGGAATCGGCGGCTTCCGCTGCGCCGTCCGCGCTGCGCGTGCCGTCCGCGCCGTCCGCATCGTCGGCGGCCGGGGGTTCGGTGCGGGCGAGGGTGACGCAGCAGCGGCCCGGGGCGGCATCCATGCGCGCATGCCAGGCGGTCGCGTCGGCGCCATCGACGAGGCCGTCGAGCAGGGCCAGGTTCATGCCGCACACCAGCGGCGGGAACTCGTCGGCCAAGCGGTGGAAGGGGCAGTTGCGCAGGCGCAGCGCGTCGAGGCCCGCGGCGGGGTCGGCGTACGGCTGGTAGCCCTGCGCGGTCAAGGCGGCGAGCAGACGATCGCGGGGATCGTCCGCGGTGCCACGGAACGCCTGCCCGACGGCGCGGCCTTCCTCGCGGGCCACGGCGGCGACCGTGGCATCCGCACGCAGACGCTCCAGTGCGGCGGCCAGAACGGTGCCCGCCGTGTCGTAGGCACGCGGCGGCACCGCGACAGCGGTCTCCCCCGCTGCCCGCCGGTACACCTTCGCCGGGCGTCCCGCCCCAGGCCCGCTGCGCCCGGCCGGGCGGGCGAACTCGGCGTCGAGGAAGCCCGCGTCGACGAGCCGGTCCAGATGGTGCGCGGCAAGGGTGCGGCCCACACCGACGGCTTCCGCGGCCTCGGCCCGGCCGACGGGCTCCGACGCGGCGGCCACGTACCTGTACAGCGCCCGGCGCACCGGATCGGCCAACGCTCCGAGGGCGTCGAGCGCGGCGTCCTCCGCGGCCGAGACCGGGGCGGACGCCTCGGTGCCCGCGCGATGTCCGCGGCGCCCGACCGCACCGACCGCACCGACCGGGTCGTTGCCGTCGGCGGCGTTGCGGGGCGCGGCGAGGCCGTCGTCGGTCCGGGTGTCGGGCGTTGGCTCCACGTGGGGAGTCTAGGTGCGGCGCTGCGTGAACGAAGACCGCCGGGGCCGCGCGGGCCGAGCACCAGTGCGGCCATGGTTGCGCAGCCGCGCCCCGTACTCCCCGCCGTCCGGGGTGTCGATGCGGGGGAGGACCGCGTCGAGCGCTCTCGTGCGGTGCCCGGAGCGGGTGCGGGTACGCCTTTTCGCCTTCCGCCAGGTGCACGCGAGCGGACACCGGACACCCCCGGGAAGCCTTCAACCTCATCTTGAGGGTCATGGTTGGTGTGATGGCTTGTTTCCGCCCCTGAAGCGGCCCGCGGGCGGCGCGAAGCTGCGTGCCTTGCCGGGTGTGGCAGCCCGGACCGCCTCCACCGCGGACCGGCTCGAAGCCGTCCCGTCCTCCGCGGCCTTGTCGGTGTCCGTGGCTAGCGTCCCGCGTCGTGGACACGGACGAGATCACGCTGGTGCATCACGGCTTTCCGAAGCCCAAGTACGTACGCCTGCGGGTGGACGGCGGATCGCTGCGCAGGGAGAGCGGCAGCGGTTCGTCCGGCAAGCCCCGGCACAGCGCCAAGGACTGCGGGTCGCCGACGGAAGCCGGCTACGCGTTGGCGAAGGAGATGCACAAGCGGCTGCGCGACGGGTTCGTGATGCTCCGCGACCCGGCCGAGGCGGCCGTCGGCGAGCCGGTGCTGGTCGCCGCCGCGCCGAACCGCTGTGGATCGCAGGTGCTCGACGTGCACCCGGGCGGGCACACGCTCGTGGTCGCGACGATGCTCAAGGAGGCCTACGGAGCCGAAATCCACCTGGTCGACGTCGCAACCGGCGTCCGGCGCCTGGTACACACCGAACCGGCGGGCGAGCGTCAGACGTTCCTGCACACGGTGCGTTTCGATGCCGCCGGGCAGGGCGTGGTCTATGCGCTCAACGGGGAGACCCGGCTCCTGGACCTCGCCACCGGCGCTTCGCGCACCCTCGCCGCCTACGAGCAGTGGCAGACCTCGGACTTCAACCCGTTCTGTGTCCAGCCGTCCTGGGACCGGGCCCGGCAGCGGCTGCTGGTCTTCGATACGGGGAACCGGGTCCGCGTCCTCGACGCCGACGGCGTTCCGGTGCTGGAACTGGACGTGGCGCGGCAGCCCGAGTGCCGGGCCGGTGCCCTGTCGCCGTCGGGGCGGCTGCTGGCGCTCGCGTTCGGGTTGGGCCCGGCGCACGTCGAGGTGTGGGACGTCGACACCGGCCGGCGGGTGCAGCGGCACGGGTTTCCGTTCCCGTTCCCCGCCGGTCGCGACTCGGCCGGGTGCGGCGGTGTGGACGTGCTCGGGTTCGACCCGACGGAGCGGTTCCTGGTCGCCAACGGGGGGTTCGCCGAAGGCCCGTTCGCGATGGCACTCGACACCGGCGCATTGGCGTGGGCGGTCCCCGATCCGCACCGCACCGACCGGTGGGGCACCTGCTACGCCTGGGCGTTCTCCCCCGACGGCACCCGCCTCACGGTCGGCGACCGCGGTGTCGTCGCACTGCGCGACCCCGACACCGGCACCCCGCTACTCCCCCTCCCCGGCCTCCCCGACCCGCAGCTGCGCACGGGAACGGGCCGCACCTACCGGGTCGTCTACACGGACGCGGGCGATCTGCTGGTGTGCGGGGGCGACGGCGGCCGCATCGTCGTCCTCCGCGCCTGACCCGACGCACCGGGGCGGGAGCCGCGGCGGAATTGCGTTGGCGGACCGGCCGGGGCTCCTGCTAGGTTCCGGGAGGCCGTGCGAGAGAACGAGGAGGTGGTACCCGTGAACGCAGTATCGACATGGGTGCTCCCCTCCGGGGTCACGGTCGGACGATAGTCAGGTCGTCCGGGAGCGCCGTTCCACGCGACTCCCGAAGGACACGACCATGGACTTCACTTCCGCACAGCGTTTCGACGACGGTCTCGTCGAACGCGCCTTCACCCTCGGCGAGATCCCCGGCATCCTGTGGACGCCCGGATCCGCAACCCCGTCCGCTCCCGCGCCGCTGATCCTGCTCGGCCTCCCCCCGCTCGGACTGCGCCACATGCACCCGCGGCTGCTGGACCGGGCCCGGCGGTCGGCGGCGGACGGCTTCGCCGCGGCCACCATCGAACTGCCCGGCAGCGGCGACCGGCCCCGCTGGGACGTCCTCGACCGGGCGCGCACCGACCTGCGCCGTGTCATGCAGGCCGGGGAGCCGGTCGACGACGACCTCGTGGACCGGCTCGTCCTCCCGCTCGTCGACCGGGCCGTCCCCGAATGGCAGTCCGCACTGGACGCGCTCCTGGCACTGCCCGAGATCGGCGGACCGGTCGGGTACTCCGGCGGGATCATCTCGATCGGGACCCGGCTGGCGGTGGTCGAGCCACGCATCCGGGCCGCCGTGCTGTTCGCGGGGAGCTTCGTGCCGCGCGCCGTGGTCGAGGAGGCCCGGCAGGTCGATATCCCGCTGCACGTCCTGCTGCAGTGGGACGACGAAGGCGGCCACCGGCAGGCGTCCTTGGACCTGTTCGACGCGTTCGGCACCAAGGACAAGACCCTGGTCGCCAACATGGGCGGGCACACCGGCGTCCCCCAGCACACGGGCGACGCCGCGGCCGCGTTCTTCACCCGGCACCTGAAGTAGCACCCAGGCGGGCAGGCCGACGCCGCGGAGCGGTTCGCGGCGTCGGCCTGCCCGCACCGGCCCCGCACCGCACCGACCCGGCGCAGCAAGGCGGGGTGCACGTCCGACGGCGGCCGCCCCCGGGGTTACTCCCCCGTGGTGGCCGCCGTTTGGGCGATGCGCTGTTCGATCTCTTCGCGTATCGGCCGGTACGCCTCCTCCGCGGCACGCATGCGTGCTTCGCAGCGGGCCCAGGCTTCACGCGAGCGTTTGCGGCGGCCGGGGACCAGGTCGTAGCGGCGACGCCGGACCGTGCGGACGTCGACCATGAACCCGGGCCGGGTGCGTACGCCGTGGTCCCACCGCACCTGGCTCTGCGCGGCGCGCAGTTCCTCCTCGAACGCCTGCGCGGCTTGGTACCACTGCGCTTCTTCGGCGGGCGTGGCCTCGACGCGGGTGGGCGAGCCGAACTCGATCGTGGTGATCTCGTACATCGTGAACGTCTCGAGGCCGTCGGGCACCTGCACCCAGGCCAGGGTTCGCCAGGGCCACGGGGTGAGTTCGAAGACGTGCTTTCTGACGGTCGTCACGCTGGGTGCTCCTCGCCGGGCCGGTCGGGGTGCCGTCCGGCCCGTGCGCAGGGCACGGGGATCCGGGCGGCGCATGTGCCGCGCTCAGCGTAGGGCCCGCCCGGGCCCGCCCGCCGAAGTCGCCCGGCAGGCCCGGCGCCACGGGCGACGGATCGGTCAGCGGCGTACCCGGTAGCGCAGGTGGAGCACCCCGTTGCCGGGGATCACCACGTCGGGGTCCTCCAGCAGGTGCCGGGCGTGGACGGACCCGAAGTAGCGTTTGCCGGACCCGAACACGACGGGTGCGACGTCCATGCGCACCTCGTCGACCAGGCCAGCGGCCAGGACCTGGCCGCCGACGTCCCCGGCGGAGACCTCGACGATGCGGTCACCCGCCAGCTGCTGCGCCGTGGCCACGGCTGCCTCGACGCCGTCGACGAAGTGGAACGGCGCGGCCGGGTCCCAGCCTTCGGGCTCGGGCCGGTGGGTCACCACGACCACGTGGTCGATCCCGCTCGGCGGCTTCCCGTCCCAGCCGTCCGTCAGGTCGAATACGTGCCGGCCGACGATCGTGACGCCGATCCGGTCCCAGTACGGCCGCACGTAGTCGTAGGACGTCCGCGACACCTTCAGCACGCCGCTCTCGTCCAACGGCACGTCGCCACTGGTCAACCACGCGAACAGCGGTCCGGGCTGGTCATGCTCGTCCGCGATGAAGCCGTCCACCGACACCGAGCTGTACATGACCACCTTGCCCACGGGGCTCTCCTCTGCTTCGGGGGTGCCCCAAATTAGCCGGTTGTGCGCTGTCGCTCCTGCGGGAAATCAAGCCGCAGCACCGCGAGGTCGACCTGCCCCGGACCGGGCCCGGTCTCGGCGGCCAGGTCCGCCTCGCTCGTCTCTTCCGGTCGCTTCCGGATGCCGCTGCCGCGCGCGGGCGATCAGCGGCGGAGTTCGGACCGGAGCCGGGTGGCCAGGTCGACCGCCGCCTCGATCTCCTCACGGCGGATGGACACGCTCTCGACGTTGAGGCCGAACGGCACGTCGAGCCGCCGGCAGAAGGCCATCAGCTCGCGGGCGGTCGCCAGCGCATGCTCGAACGATGCCTCCAGCGTGTCGTCGGCGTGCTGGAGTTCGTTGTGGATCCAGCGGGGCACGTCCACGCCGAGCCATCGCAGGAACTCCAGCGTCTTCATCGACCCGCAGACCGAAAACGTGAACACGATCGGGACGGGCGCCAGATCACGGGCGGCGCACTCGTAGCGGTAGTCCGAAACCAGGTCCTTGGCGGCGTTGACGTCGTAAACGACCTGGGTGACGAAGTAGGAGCAGCCGGTCTCCTGCTTCGCGAGCAAACGCAGGTGCTCCGTACCCGTGCGCGTGTGTCGCTCCGGGATCGCGACGCCGCCGAGCAGGAGGTCGGGCCTGAGCCCGGCCCGCAGCGACTGGGCGCGCGACAGAGTGGTGGCGACCGGCGTCTCCCGCGACGCCGCGCCCACGAAGACCGAGAGGGCCCGGTCGGGCTGCGCGGCGAGCCAGCTTCGGAAGTCGCTCTCGTTGTACTTGCCGACCGCCCGGTAGACCACGACCGGCAGGTCGAGCGCTCCCAAGTGCCGGGCGAGGTACTCGGCGGGGTCCATCGTCGGCGTGAACGGGAACGGCCGCTCGGCCGGGTTCCGGTCGCTTTCGTCGTCGATGTCGTACAGCACGAGCCCGTCGGGCTTCAGGCCGTCGAGCCGCGTGCGGGTGATGCCGGCGATCTCCTGAGCCCGCTCGGGGGTGGTCGTCTGCCTGGGCGGCGTCACCGCGAAGAGCAGAAACTCACCCGCGCGGTCGCCGATGCGCTGCTGGAGGTCCACGGCAGCGACCCTAGCCGGTCGGCTCGTTCCGTGATGCTCCGAACGCAGCCGTGACACTGTGCTCCTGACCGGTCCCCCGGCACCGTGGCCCCGTGCCCGCGGGTGCGCCGGGCGTCCCCGGGGGCGAGCAGGCCGGCGGGTTCGGCAGTCGCGACGGTTCGACGTTTCGGCGTTTCGGCGTTTCGGCGGACGTTCTCCGGCTTCTTGTGCCGGGACGCCGGGCGGTGCCCGGAGCCCTCCCGGTACAAGGGCTCCGGCAACGCCCGCCGCGCGCCTTCGGGTTCAGGAGCAGGGTGGTCAGCGGTAGCCGGTGGTGTCGTCGGGCTTGCCCTGCTCCAGGACCTCGACGAGGTACCGCCACGCGTCGGGGCGGCTGCCGTCCAGGTCGGTGAAGCCGTAGTCGCGGGCGAGCCCGCCGCTCGACAGGGACGCGCCGTTGTGGCGGGCCCGGTCCGGGTCGCCGGCCAGCGCGGCGACGGCGCGGCCTACGTAGGCGGGCGACTCGGAGATCACGAAGTGCGGCTGCACGGCGACCGCGTCGCGCCATGTGTCCTCGGTGACGCCGAAACCGTCGAGCATCGCCTCCGAACGCAGCCAGCCCGGCGTCAGCGCGACCGCGGTGCCGCCGAACGGGGCGAGTTCCTGCGCCTGGGCGTACGCCAGGCGCAGCACCGAGGCCTTGGCCAGGTCGTAGTACACCGACATGCGGTAGCGGTCGCCGTTGTATTCGGCGGTGCCGTCGGTGACTTCGACGACCAGTCCGCCGGGGCGGCGGATGACGAGCGGCAGGAGGTGGTGGCTGGTGATCAGGTGGGTGTCCACGGCCAGGCGCAGCAGGTGCAGGCCCTTGTCGAGGTCGTGCTCCCAGACCTTGGCGCTCGAGTCGTACAGGTGCTCACTGCCCCAGATGTTGTTGACCAGGACGTCCAGCCGCCCGTGGTCGGCGTCGATCCGCGCGGCCAGTGCGGCGACGTCCGCGGGCACGAGGTGGTCGGCGACGACCGCGACACCGCGGCCGCCCGCGGCGGTGACCAGGGCGGCGGTCTCCTCGATGGTCTCCGGCCGGTCGACCTCCGACCGTCGGCCCGCGGTGCTGCGCCCGGTCACGTACACGGTCGCTCCGGCTTCGCCGAGCCGGGTGGCGATGCCGCGCCCGGCGCCGCGCGTCGCCCCGGCGACGAGCGCGACGGTGCCGGACAGATCCACGTCGGGGGCGATCCCGGCGAGGCTGGGCGCGGGGACGGCGTCGGCGGGGACCGGGGTTGCCGCGGGTGTGGTGGCGTTGTCGTTCATGCGGACCAGCCTCTCGGGAATTCCCGACAAGGAGTGTCCGCTATTCCGGGGATGTTTCCGGTGTTTTTGTGCACGCCGTCGGGCGGCGGTGGCGAACCGGGGAGCGTGAAGCGCCGCTTCCTGCAGGAGGAAGACCCGCTTCCACTCCGCATGCGACGGCGCCCCGCGAAACGCCGCGCATCCTCCCGCAGCCTGCTCATCCGTCGCAACGCAACCGGTATCCCGGGCCTCGACACGGTCGGCCCAGGCGACGACTGCCGAAGGCTCCGCCCCCGATGAACCCCCAGGCCAAAGCCCCCACGACCCCCGGAAGCCCCAGCACCGGTATTCGTTCCGATGGTCCTCAACCCCAAGCACCCCTCGATGACACGCCGGCCCTGTCGTGACGCACTCCGCTGCGCCGCGCCTGCATCGGCCGCCTTCGTCGGACGGGCGCCCGTCCGGACACGGGCAGACCGGGGCCCGCGGGATCGGATGATCCGGCAAGCCCCGGTCTGCGGTGGTCTGCCGGGTGCCGGTTCTTCAGTGGCTGTGTCCCGGTGTCGCGGCCTGGGGTTCGCTCGGTGTGCGGTGTCCGTGCTGCTCGTGTGGTGCGTCGTGGTGTTCGCCGGCGGTGTCGCTGCCGGTGTCGGCCGGGGCTGCGCCGTTCTTGCTGCTGCGTGTGGTGGCGGGGTTGGGGCGGTGGACGGCGCCGTGGGGGTCGCTGCAGTGGGTGTCGGTGGTGGTGCCGGGGGCGTCGGCGATTCGCCAGAGGCCGGGGGGTGTGTGGTCGATCTGGAGGGTGGTGTGTTCGACGCCGTAGTGGTCGCGCAGGAGGTGTTCGAGACGGCCGCGGACGGCGTGGCAGTCGTCGCCTTGGTCGACGAGGACGTGGGCGGACAGGGCGGGGAAGCCGGAGGTGATGGTCCAGATGTGCAGGTCGTGGACTTCGGAGACGCCGGGTTGGGCGGCGAGTTCGCCGCCGATTTCGTCGGGGTCGAGGCCGGCGGGGGCGGCTTCGAGGAGGATCTTCCAGGATTCGCGGACGAGGCCGAGGCCGGCTTTGAGCATGAGTGCGGCGACGACGAGGGAGGCGATGGCGTCGGCGCGGGCGAAGCCGGTGGTGAGGACGACGATGCCGGAGACGGCGGTGGCGATGAACGCCCACAGGTCGTTGAGGATGTGCTGGTAGGCGCCTTCGACGTTGAGGCTGGTGCGGTTGGCGCGGGAGATCAGCCAGGCGGCGATGACGTTGACGACGATGCCGGTGAGCGCGGTGACGACGACGAGGCCGCCTTCGACGTCCGGCGGGGAGATCAGCCGGCGGACGGCCTCGTAGGTGAACCACACGACCAGGAGCAGCAGGGTGATGCCGTTGACCTGTGCGGAGAGGATTTCGGCGCGTTTGAGGCCGTAGGTCCAGCGGCCGCGGGCGGGGCGGGCGGCCAGGCGCATGGCGACGAGGGCGAGCACGATCGAGATCGCGTCGGTGAGCATGTGCCCGGCGTCGGTGATGAGGGCGAGGGACTGGGCGATGACGCCGATGACGACCTCGACGGCCATGTAGGCGCCGATGAGGACGAGTGCGGCGGTGAGGTAGCGGCGGTCGGCGTCGGCGCTGACGCCGTGGCTGTGGCCGTCGTGTCCGCCGGGGCCGTGCGCATGCCCGTGTCCGCGGCCGTGTCCGGAGCTTTTGCCGCGGCCGGGGGTACCGGGGCCGGGTGCGTCGTGCGGGCCGTGCGCGTGGTCGTGGATCGCCCCGGGGGCGTGCGCGGATGTCATCGTGCGGTTCCTCCGGGGGCGGCGGCGGGTGCGGCCGGGTCGGGCCGGTGCGTGTCGGGGGTGTCGGGGTCGGTGTGGTCGGTGTGGTCGAGGTGGGCGAGGGTGACGTCCAGCAGCAGCCGTACGTGGGCGTCGGCGAGGCGGTAGTAGGCCATGCGGCCGGCGCGGCGGGCGGTGACGACGCGGTGGGCGCGCAGCAGGCGCAGTTGGTGGGAGACCGCGGACTCGCCTTGTCCGCAGGCGGCGGCGAGGTCGCACACGCACATTTCGCCTTCGAGGAGGGCGGCGAGGAGTTTGAGGCGTCCGGGGTCGCCGAGGAGGGCGAAGACCGCGGCGGTGTCGGCGACGCGGGTGCCGTCGGGGAGTGCGGCGCGCACCGTGCGGACGCGGTCGGCGTCGACGATGCGGACGCCGCAGCCTGCGTCGGTGTCGTGGGGGGCGGCGTCGGCGGTCATCTGCCGCTCCGCGTGGTCGGCAAGGCGCGCAGTGCGGCCGCCGCCCTGACATCTGAACAGGTCTTCATACGACGAGGGTACGGGGAGGGGGTATCCCCTCGCAACGGTCCACCCCGCCGCACCCACCCGCTTCCCCCGAACGGCCGCACCCCCGGCACCGCCTCGCCGCGCCGCCGCCAGGAACGTTTTGCCATGTCGTGGACCGGACTTGGCCCCCGCCGAGTTCCCCCCAACGGTTCCGTCGCGGGATGCTCCCGCGCGTGATCTACCGCATGCGCACCTACCAGGCCGTCCCCGACCACCTGGAGGCCTTCCACGCATTCTTCCGCGACCACCTCCTCCCAGTCCGACTGCGCCACGGCGCCCGCCTGGTCGGCCGCTGGCAAACCGACGACGCCCGCGTCGTCGCCGTCTGGGAGTACGACGACCGGGCCGCCCACGACCGCATCGACGCCGCCGTCCGCGCCGACCCCGACACCCGGGCCGCCCTGCAACTGCGCCGCACCCTCCCGGAACTGTTCACCAGCGTGGAGGAAGTCTTCATGACCGACACCACCGCGCACCGGTTACTCCCCCACCCGCGAACCCCGGCCGCCCACGGCACCCGCACCGAACCCGGCACCCACCCGAGCCCCGGCGTCCTCCCGATCCGCGGACTGCGGATACGCACCAGCTTCTGGCGCGTCGCCGGGATCATGCTGCTGCTCACCTCCGCGCCCCTCCTCAACGCCGTGCAGCCGGGATCGGACCTGCACGCGTGGGCACGGTGGCCGCTGATCGCGGCCGAAGCAGCCTTCTTCGCCTTTCTCGCCGTGTGGACCGCCACGCACCACGTCACCGCGAACGCCGCCGGCATCCGGATACGCAAATTCCGCACCGTCCTGGACATCCCCTACGCCGACCTCGCCGCCGCCTACGCCCCGACCGTCACCACCAAAGGCCGCCCCGCCAACCTCGTTCTCGGCTTCCGCCACCGCGACGGCCGCAGCGCCTGGCTCAACGTCATGCTCGTCCCCCGCGCCCGCCTGTGGGCACTGATCGACATGATCGCCACCACCGCCCCCGACGGCGCGGTCCTCGACGACGACCGGATGCGCCGCGTCCTGCACCTGGCCGGGGAACCCGCACCCCAGGCCTGACCCCAGACGCCCCGACCCGGTCCCGACCCGGTCTTCCCGCTGCGCCCCGTGCGGGTGACCTCGTGTTTCCCCGTGCGGCCTACCGCGCGTGTCGCCGAGGGGTGCGGGCCGGGGCCCTCTGGCACCGTTCAGGAATGAGCCGTGTCGCCTCGCGCCTGCACCTGGACCGCTGGACGGCCGTGGTGCCGCCGCTCGCCCTGGTCCTGCTCGCGTTCACGTGGGGCCGCGACCTGCCCGGCTATCTCGTCGCGATCGTCGCCTTCTTCCTGACCGCGGCCGTCCTCGCCGCCGTGCACCACGCCGAAGTCGTCGCGCACCGCGTCGGCGAACCCTACGGCTCGCTCGTCCTCGCGGTCGCCGTCACCGTCATCGAAGTCGCCCTGATCGTCACCCTCATGACGGACAACGCGGAGAAGAACGCCACCCTCGCCCGCGACACCGTCTTCGCCGCCGTCATGATCACCACCAACGGCATCGTCGGGATCTGCCTCCTCCTCGGCGCCATCCGCCGCCGCCTGGCCGTGTTCAACGCCGAAGGCACCGGCGCGGCGTTCGGCACCGTCGCCACCCTCGCCGGACTCAGCCTCGTCCTGCCGACGTTCACCACCAGCGAGCCCGGACCCCAGTTCTCCGCCACCCAGCTCGTGTTCGCCGCCATCGCCTCGGTCGTCCTGTACGGCCTGTTCGTCACCACCCAGACCGTCCGGCACCGCGACTACTTCCTCCCCGTCACCCTCGGCGGCGACATCGTCGACGACGACCACGCCGAACGCCCCGCCGCACGCACCGCCCGGACCAGCCTCGCCCTCCTCGGCCTCGCCCTCGTCTCGGTGGTAGGCCTGGCCAAAGGCGTGTCGCCGACCATCGAACGCGGCGTCGCCGACGCCGGACTGCCCGCCTCGGTCGTCGGCGTCGTCATCGCCCTGCTCGTCCTCCTCCCGGAAACCATCGCCGCCGTCCGCGCCGCCCTGCGCGACCGCGTCCAAACCAGCCTCAACCTCGCCCTCGGCTCCGCCATGGCCAGCATCGGCCTGACCATCCCCGCCGTCGCCCTCGCCTCCGTCTGGCTGTCCGGCCCCCTCGTCCTCGGACTCGGCGCCAGCCACATGACACTCCTCGCCATGACCGTCGCCGTCGGCATCCTCACGATCGTCCCCGGCCGCGCCACCGTCCTGCACGGAGGCGTCCACATCGCACTGTTCGCCGCCTACGTCGTCCTCGCCCTCAGCCCCTGAACGCATGCCCCACCCCGCGCCGCACCCCCTCTCACCCACAAGGGCGATAGGGTCCCCGTCGCACCGACCGCGGCTCGGACACGCGTTCGGAACCACCGGGACACCTTGGGGGAAACACACGCATGGCCACGCCGCCGGACCACCTCGCCACCACCGCACCCCCGCCGCCCGGCGAACCCGCCGAAGAACCCGCCGCCAAACCGGCCGCGGAGCGCCGCGCCACCTGGTTCGAACTGTTCTGCGACCTCGTATTCGTCGCCGCCGTCGGCCAAGTCACCCACCGCGTCGGCGAACACCCCACCGCCGCATCCGCAGCCGGCGCCGCCGCCCTGTTCGTCCCCGTGTGGTGGCTGTGGGTCCTCAACGCCGTCCGCGCCAACCGCTTCGACCCCGACGACACCACCCACCGCCTCATCACCATGGCCGGCATGGCCGCCGTATCCGGCGTCGCAATCTTCGTCGGCAGCGTCGGCCACAGCACCGGAGCCGACATCGGCTTCGTCGCCTCCTACCTCGCCGCCCGCGCCGCCATCGCCCTCGCCTACGCGGTCGCCGCCCGCAGCGACGCCCTCTTCCGGCCCATCCTCCGCTCCTTCACCGCAGGATCCGCCGCCACCGCCGTCCTGTGGACCGGCGCCTTCGCCTTCCCCTCCGGACCCGCCCGCCACACCCTGTGGGCCGCCGCCATGGCCGGCGAACTCGCCCTCCCCCTCCTCGCCCGCCGCCGCGTCGCCGCCGCCCCCGTCGACATCGACCACCTACGCGAACGCTTCGGCCTGTTCACCATCATCGTCATCGGCGAAGCCGTCCTCGGCTTCACCTCCGGCCTCGTCGGCGGCACCCGCGCCGAAGCCTCCACCGCCACCACCGGCGCCGCCGCCTTCGCCCTGTGCGCAGGACTGTGGTGGACCTACTTCAACGCCGGACTCGAACGCCCCGGCGCCCACGACGGCATCGCCACCCAATGGCGCCTGCGCGACACCTACGTCTTCGGCCACCTGCCCGCCCAACTCGGCGTCGCCGTAGCCGCCTCCGCCCTCGGCACCGCCGTCGCCCAACCCACCGGACACCTCGACAACGCCGCAGCCGCCTGCCTCCTCGGCGGCGTCGCCCTCTACCTCACCGCCACCGCACTCATCCGCGCCGCCTTCACCGGACCCCGCGAAACCGCCGTCCTCGTCCGCCTCACCGGCGCCGCCGCCACCCTCGCGCTCCTCGGCCTCGCCCCGCACGTCCCCGTCCCCGCACTGCTCGCCGCCGCCGCCACCGTCGTCGCCGCGACCGCAACCGCCGAAACACCCGCCCACCGGCGCCGCGCCCGCACCCGGCGACAAGACCACACGGCCTGACCCCGAACCAGGGAAACCGCACCCCGCTGCGCCTCTCCCGCCGCGCCGATGCGCCGCGCACCAGGAGAGCCGCGCCGAACGTCAGGCGCGGGCCGCCAAACCGGCACCCGCGCCGCGCGGGTCCCGGTCCAAACGCTCCCACCAGCGGTCCGCCGCCTCGTGGCACGAACGCCACGTCCGCACGAACAACGCCGTCGCCTCCCGGCCCGGCCACCCCTCCGGCAGCAGCACACCCGGCAACCGCGGATCACGCTCGAACGTCAACCGCCACGCATGCACCAGACGCGTCCGCAGCACGAACGCCTCCTCGTCCGACCACCCCCCGGCCGGCGGCACCACCGCACCACCGAACCGCGCCAGGAAATCCACATGCAGCGGCGCCACCGCGGACAGATCCCACGCCTGCGCCGCCAACGCCGCATCCGCGCCCCCACCACCCGCCCGGCACGTCAGCCACGTCGCATGACCGGCCAACCCCAGCTCGGCAACCAACTCCCGCAACGCCCCCACACCACCCGGGTCCGCCGCGATCCACACCCCCTGGCCCAGCGCACCGAAGCCCTGGAACGCCAGCTGCTCCTCCACGGCCGTCCGCTCGGCACGCGCCGCCGCCGGGATCCGCAACAGCAACTGCTGCCACGTCCCCTCCCACGGCAGCTCCTCCTCCATCGCCCGCCGCAACCGAGCCGTCCAGCTGTGCAGCAACCGCACCAACCGCGGCCGCATCACCAACACCGTGAACCGGCCCGCCGGCACCGTCTCCAACCAGCCCTCGTGCGTCAACCGCGTGATCGCGCGCCGCGCCGCCGTCTCCTCCACCCCGCACGCCTTCAAGGCGTCCACCACCGCCGCCGACCACACCCGGTCACGACCCGCGAAACCGACGTACTCACCGAGCACGGTCAACAACAGAGTGCGGGCACTGGGGCTGCCGTCGCTGCGGCGACGCGTACGCGGTGCGGTGGTCATGGCGCTCCTGGCCGGGACGGGGGCATCGGGGCCCGACGATGATCCCCGATCCACGCCGCGATGTCAGCAACCTCCCGGATGCCCCTTGATTCCCCACGCCCCCAGCGATAGGACATAAGACAGATCAATCAAAGATTACGTCCAATGACCAGCGCGCGGCACACCCCCACCGGCCCCGCCGCCCCGTCCCGGACACCGAGCGAGAGGCCCGCCCCGTGCCCAACCCCACCACGCCGCAACGCCCCACCCGCTTCGGCGCGTTCATCGCCCCGTACCACGGCATCAACGGCAACCCCACCCTGCAGATACGCCGCGACCTCGACCTCGTCGCCCACCTCGACGACCTCGGCTACGAAGAAGCCTGGATCGGCGAACACCACAGCGCCGGCTACGAAACCATCGCCTCCCCCGAACTCTTCATCGCCGCCGCCGCCGAAAAAACCCGCCGCATCCGCTTCGGCACCGGCGTCAACTCCCTCCCCTACCACCACCCCCTCGTCCTCGCCGACCGCATCGTCCAACTCGACCACCAGTCCCGCGGCCGCATCATGCTCGGCGCAGGCCCCGGCCAACTCGCCTCCGACGCCTTCATGATGGGCATCGACCCCATGAAGCAACGCAGCATGATGGCCGAAGCCCTCGCCGCCATCGCCGCACTCCTCCGCGGCGAAACCGTCACCGCCAAAACCGACTGGTTCACCCTCGACGAAGCCCGCCTCCACCTCGCCCCCTACCAGCCCCACGGCATCGAAATCGCCTGCGCCTCCACCGTCTCCCCCTCCGGAAGCGTCCAAGCCGGCACCCACGGACTCTCCCTCCTCTCCCTCGCCGCCTCCGACCCCAACGGATTCGAAGCCCTCGCCGGCAACTGGGACATCTACGCCAAAACCAGCGCCGACCACGGCCACACCCCCAGCCGCGACAACTGGCGCCTCGTCGTCCCCATGCACCTGGCCGACACCGAGGAAGAAGCCCGCCGCCAAGCCGAATACGGCGTCCTCCACCTCGTCCGCTACATCGAAGGCCTCTCCGGCATGACCATGCCCTGGGGCAGCACCGCCACCGAAGCCATCCGCCAATGGACCACCGACGGCTTCCCCACCTTCGGCGTCGCCATGATCGGCACCCCCGACGACGCCATCGCCCGCATCGAAGCCATGGCCGAGAAATCCGGCGGCTTCGGCACCCTGCTGCTCCTCGACCTCCCCATCGCCGAACCCGCCGCCAAGCGCCGCAGCTACGAACTCTTCGCCGAATACGTCGTCCCGCACTTCACCGGCGCCAACCGCCCCCGCGAAGCCTCCATGGCCTGGGCCAACGCCAACAGCGGAAAATTCATCGGCGCACTCCGCCAAGCCGTCGAAGCCGCCTTCGCCCAGCACCACGGCACCGACGACTGACCCCACACCGGCACCAGCCCCCGGGTGCGGCACCGCACGCCCCCGCCGCACCCGGACCCCCGGCCCCGACCGAAACCCCGCACGACCCCCGAGGAGAACCCATGCGCGCCGCCGTCCTCCGCAACGGCCACTTCGTCGTCGACGACATCCCCAAGCCCACCCCCGGCCCCGGCCAGGTCCTCGTCGAAACCGTCTCCTGCGGCATCTGCGGATCCGACCTGTCCGCCTACAAGCACACCGCCGAATTCCTCCAGGCCTCCATCGACTCCGACACCCCGTCCTTCATCTTCGACCCCGACGCCGACCTCGTCCTCGGCCACGAACTCGCCGCCCGCGTCATCCGCACCGGCCCCGGCGTCGACGGCTTCACCGAAGGCCAGGTCGTCGTCGGCCTCCCCTGGGCCCTCGACACCGGCGGCACCCTGCGCACCATCGGCTACTCCAACCAATTCCCCGGCGGCTTCGGCGAACGCATGGTCATGCAGGCCGCCGCCCTCGTGAAGGTCCCCGACCGCGTCCCCGCACCCGTCGCCGCCCTCACCGAACCCCTCGCCGTCGGCTTCGGCAACGTCGCCCGCTCCGGCGCCGAAAAAGGCGGCGGCGCCATCGTCATCGGCTCCGGCCCCATCGGCCTCGGCGCCATCGGCGGCCTCGTCGAACGCGGCGTCGCCCCCGTCATCGTCTCCGAACCCTCCCCCCGCCGCCGCGAACTCGCCCGCCTCTTCGGCGCCCACATCGTCGTCGACCCCGCCGAACAAGACCCCTTCGACGCCTGGCGCACCGCCGCCGAACCCGGCCAGCCCCTCACCGTTTTCGAATGCTCCGGCAAAGCCGGCATGTTCAACGACGTCCTCTACAAAGTCCCGCGCGGCGCCACCGTCATGCTCATCGGCGTCTGCATGACCATGGACTCCTTCCGCCCCGTCGTCGGCATCTACAAAGACCTCACCGTCAAGATGTGCCTCACCTACCCGCCGGAGCAGTACCCGGCGACCCTGCGCCGCATCGCCGAAGGCACCGTCGACGCGGCCGCGCTCGTGACCGGCGAAGTCGGCTACGGCGGCGTCGCCGCGGCCATCGAGACGCTCAAGCACCCCGACGACCACGTCAAGGTCCTCGTCCGGCCCCACCTCGACGGCGACCGCGTCCACACACCCGACCTCAGCCGCTGAACCACCCGCCGCACCACACGGCACACCCTCGCGCTCCGGCGCGCGTCCCCGCGCGGATGCACGCCGGGGCACGGGGCGCACCACGCGCGCCCCGAACAAGCCCCCGCACTACGGCCGGGAACCTACACCGAGTAATCGAAACAGCACACACCGTCGCCTATCCGGCGGTACGCTGCGCCACATGCGCACCATGCCCGCGACGCCGTCCTGCCGCTTCGAGATCCCACCCGAGTACGCGGCGGTCCCCCACGCCCGCCGCACCGCCCACCAGATCGCCGCCCAATGGGGCCTCCCGCCGGACCACGACCGCGCCGACACCCTGCGCGTCATCGTCTCCGAACTCGTCACCAACGCGGTCAAGCACGCGGGCATGCTCTCCCCCCGCATCGACATCGTCATGCGGCTCGACGAACTCGGCGACCTCCGCATCGGCGTCCACGACCGCCACCCCTTCCGCCCGAAGGCGCTCCTCGAACCGGTCGACGACGACAGCGGCCGCGGACTGCACATCGTGAAAGCCCTCGTCGACGAATGCGGCGGCACCGCCGGCATCGAACCCGACGCGGACGACGGCGGGAAAACGGTATGGGTGACACTGCCGCTCTACTGACCCCCGCAATCCCGCCCCCGACTCCGGCGCCCGGGCAGGCACCGAATCGGACCGACGGAACCCGGAACCGGCGAATCGGGTGCGCCGGCGCGGGCTTTGCTCCCTGCTTGTTGGTGCGTGCTTTCTGTCTGTGGACAGACAGGAGACAGCAAGGGCCCGTTATGTAAACCGGTGGAAGATACGGGAAATGCGGTGGTAGGACTCCCCGGGTGCGGGCTAGGGTGCGTGGCCTGTCCAGGCCGCCCGCGGGCGGCCGTGCGAAACAGGGGGTGCGCGTGGCGACGCAACTGGTCGGAATCCGAGTCGAGTCCGCAGCGCCCACGGAACTGGCCCGATTCTGGGCCGAGGCCCTCGGATGGCACGTCGACGGAACCGCCGCGCGGTCCGCGGTGCCCGGGGTTCCGGATCTGCTGTTCACCGCGTCGCAGCGCCCGAAGACCGCGAAGAACCGGCTGCACCTGGACCTCGACCACGCCCCGGACGGCGACGTCGACACCGAAGCGGCGCGGCTGATCGTCCTCGGGGCGCAGCACACCGACATCGGCCAAGGCGCGGTGCCGTGGCGCGTACTCGCCGATCCCGAAGGCAACGAGTTCTGCGTCCTCCCGCGGCCTCCCCTCCCCCACGCCGGACCGCCCCGGGACAGCGGCGTAGGCCGGTTGGCGCAGATCTGCCTGGACGCCGCCGACATGAACCGCCAGGAGACGTTCTGGGCGGCAGCCACGGGTTGGACGTTCGCGGTCCGCGACGCGTGGGCGGTACGCCTGTCCGGCCGCGAAGACACCGCACCCACGTTGGTGATGGGCCCCCCGGCGGCACCGAAGGCGGGGGCGAACCGACTGGGCTTGGTCCTGTCGGCGGCGGACGGCCCGGTCGAGGATTCGATACGGGGACTCGTGGCATCCGGCGCAACGCTCTTGGCGGATGCGGACGCTGGTGCTGGCGCGGAGCCGGGGACGGCGCTGGTCGATCCCGAGGGCAACGAGTTCTGGGTGGCGGACGCGGGCAAGGCCCGGCGCTGAATCCGGCGCGGCCTGCGGCCTGGCGTGCTTTGACCGCCGGTCCGGTCAACCCGAGCAGGCGCCGCGCTGGTCTTCCTGCCACTCGCACACCGGACACAACGTGACACCGGGATGCGAGGCCGGATACTCGGTGGCCTTCCCACACAGGACGCAGTCGGCAAACCGCTCCCCCGCCGCCACCGGCCCCGGCTCGGGACGGGCGGGCGTTGCGCAGTACGGGTCGGGGGTGTCCATGCGGTCGACTGTACCGCCGTGATGCCGGCGCCCGCCTGCACGTGACCGCTGCGACATGCGAGGTCATGGGGCCTCCCAGCCGTCCCACCCCGCCGCAAGACGCACCGGGCAACACCGGAGCGGGCGTTCGGCGCCCGCTGGCGGGTCCCGGAGGGGAAGGGTCGCCGGCCACCGGCCCGACGACCTGCTGATCTGCTGCTGAGCGCCTGCCACGCCGAGGAGCAACGCCCCTACGCCCCGGCCGAGCGCCTCCGGTGCGGGGCGCCTGCAACGGACATGGGGAAGTGCCGGGTTCGTCCCCGGCCGTGCGCGCGGGCGGGATCGCCGGCGCGGACTCGCGTGCTCATCCGAGGAGGGTTGCCACGAAGGCGTCCGCGAACATCGTCGCGGCCCCGTGGGCAGTCTGGTCGTCGAGGACCACGACGCGCGGGGCAGTGCGCGGTACGCCCGCGGTGTCGAGGAGGCGGACGCCGTCTCCGAAGGCCGCGACGGGTTTGCCCCGGGACCAGGCTTCGGCGACGAACGCCACGGCCGCCTGGTCGCGGGCCGGCAGGTCCGCCGCGGGTCGCCCGCCCGCGACCAGGACGGCGTCGCATGCGGTCGGCGCTGCCGTCCGCACCGAACGGACCACGTCGACGGGCCCGTCCGCGGTGTCGATGCGGACACGGTCGGGCAGCAGGACGTCGCAGACCACCCCGTGGCCGGACATCGCGATCATCACGTCCGCGAGGGCATCCGTGTCGGCGCCGTCCGCAACCAGGACGGCCACAGTCGGGGCCCCGGCCCCGGCGCGGGCCACCGCACAGGCGGTGCCGCGCCAGGGCCGGTGACGCCTGGGCCGCCTCGCCCGGGTAGCTGGGCTTTCGTTCATCGCCGACACGCGCTCTCTCCGCTCTGGTCCACCGCTGCGCCGCCGGTACCCGCTGGACGGCCGGGCCATACCGCCGATGTCGCGTGGCAATCACCCGGCGCTGGTGCGACGGCACGATCGGGAGACCGTGCGGGGCATCCGTCCCGCCTGCCGCGTCGGCGCGACCGAGCACGGTAGGCAGGGATGGGCTGTGCGGTGTCCGGCCATGAGCTGTCGTGGCCTGCGGAGTGCCGGGTCCGGCGCGCTCCGGCGCCTGAACCTGAAGGGGTCGACGCGGCGTGCGGGCTCCGCTACGGCGGCGCCCTTCGCCGCAGCAGCATGACCACGCCCGCAACCGGTGGGGTCACCGCGCCAGCGGTGACGGGTTACGGCGAGGGCTTGGGCGGTCGGGGCGTGGCGGGAGCAAGGGTCGCGCCGAGGAACATGTCGGTGAGGTTGGCCGCGCAGGCTGCGCCGTCGTCTTCGGAGGGTTCGGTGTCGCTCCACAGGCGGGCTTGGTCGGCCAGGGCGTGCAGGAGCATCATCGCGCCGACGCGGGTGCGTTCGTCGCGCAGGGACTCCGGGACCGGGGCTGTCGACGACAGGTCGTGCGCGCTCCACAGACGCTGGTAGGCGTCCAAGCCTGCGGTGGCGCGGTGGAGTTCGAGGATCTCGGGCCGGTGGCTGCGCAGGTTGGTGTTGATCTCGGCGTTGATGCACGGGAACGCGCGGCCGTGCCAGCCGTCGGCGGTGAGCAGCCGGGCCAGGGGTTCGACGAACGCGTGCCGGCACGCGCACTCGACTCGCCGCCGGGCCGTCACCGCACCAGCGGAACCAACCGGCAGCCAGGGGCGTGGGGTGACCGCACAACGCACAGAGGTGGCACGCGGACGTGTCAGTTCCCCGCGGGCGACATCCACGGGCAACGGCAGCCGGCCTCATGCGCCGTCCGGTCGGGTCGGGTCGGCGGTGCGTGGCGGAAACCGGTTGGTGGCGGGGGCGCGCGGGCGCATAGGGTCCGGGGTATGAGCACTCGTACGTTCCGCATCATGGTCCGCGGGGTCTTCGACGGCCTCACCGCCGAGCAGCGCGCCGAGTTGCAGGCGCAGGCGGCGGACCACGACGTTCTGCGCGCGGCGTTCACGCCGGAGGGGCACTTGTCGTACGACATCGCGGTGCGTCCGGCGTTCACGTTCCGGTTCGCGGACTCGGGTGAGGCGGAGGAGGACATCCTCGAGGCCGCCGAGCGTGCGGAGGAGAAGGCGCGGGCGTGGCTCGACGAGCGCGGCTACGGCTACAAGAACCTGCGCTCGCAGTGCGAGGACCTTTCGCAGGCCCCGCTCGCGAAGCGGCAGCGGCGTGCGGCCGCGCGCGGGGACGGCTGACGAACTTCCGGGTCCGCGGCGCGTGGTGGGCGTCTCGGGGCGCGTCGCGGCGGGTCTCGGGGGTGCCGCGGCCGTAAGGTCGGACGTGTTTCCGAGGAGGGTTCCGCATGTCTGCGACGCGCAAGGTGACCTATTCGATGGCCATGTCGCTCGACGGCTATGTCGTCGGGCCGGACGGCGATTTCCGGTGGACGACGCCCAGCGACGAGATCTTCCGGCATTCGATCGCGGAGATCCGCGATGTCGGCGTCCACCTGATGGGGCGGCGGCTGTACGAGACGATGCTGTACTGGGAGACCGCCGACCAGGATCCGTCACTCGACGCCGACCGGCTCACGTGGGCGGCGCTGTGGAAAGCGGTCCCCAAGGTGGTGTTCTCCCGCACGCTGTCGACGGTGGAAGGCAACGCCCGGCTGGCGTCGGGCAGTTTGGCCGAGGAGATCGCCAAGCTGCGCGTCGAGCCGGCCGCGGGCTCCATCGCCATCGGCGGCGCCACGCTCGCCACGCAGGCGGCCGAGCTGGATTTGATCGACGAGTACCTGGTGCGGGTCTTCCCGGTACTGCTCGGCGGCGGGCAGCCGTACTTCGCCCGTGACGAACGCCGGGTGGATTTGGAGCTGGTCGAGTCGCGGACGTTCGAGTCGGGAGCCCTGTTTCTCCACCATCGGGTGGTCCGGTAGCGGGCGCGGCCCCTTCCGGCATGGCACGCGGCGGACAGTGCGCCCCGCGCGGTCTCGGGTGTGCCTGCCAACGCGGCGGCGTCCGCCGGGGGCAGGAGGGCCGGCTCGCGGATCCGGCACAGGGTGTCCGCCGAGGCCGTCCAGTCGACGGGCGACTGCTCGTCGCAGAGCACCTCAAGGACGGGTCCCACGGGCGGCGGCGCCCGGTGCGGCGAGGGCGTCGCGGGCGGTTCGGATGCGTTCCGCGGAGCCGGAGAGGTGGGCGACGAGGAGACGGGGGTCCATGGCGGGCACGGTAACCGGGGGCGCTGACTTGGTGGTTGCGTGTCGGTCCGTGGGGCGCCGTGGTGTGGGCGGTGGCTGTATGCGGAGTCCCGGTCGCCGCCTGGGGCTTGCTCGCGGTGGTGGGAGCGGCGTCGGCAGGTCGTCCGGAATGCGTGGGCGGCTCGCGTGATCCGTCGGGTTGCCGCGTGGCAACCCGGTTCGCCGTTCGCGGATTTCGTGGCGTGGCGGCGCCCCGCGCGGGTTGTGTCCGGGGTGATGGCGAAGGCGGGAAGTCTGCCGCTTCCCGCCCCGATCAAGGTATCGCGGGCCAGGGGCCTTGTGGCAAGGGGCTGTTCGTCGCGGAGAATCGTGGGCCGAGGGCCGGATCAAGGCGACGTGGGAGTGCTTCGAAGTGCGTGTGCTGTTGTCGACATATGGGTCGCGCGGGGACGTGGAACCGCTGGTGGCGTTGGCGGTGCGGTTGCGGGAACTCGGCACGGAGGTACGGGTTTGCGCGCCGCCGGACGACGATTTCACGCAGCGGCTGGCCGACGTCGATGTACCGCTGGTGCCGGTCGGCCCGTCGGCGCGGGCGTTGACCCTTTCGGGACCGTCGCCGTCGTCGATGCCGCAGCGTGCGGCCGCGTTGATGGCGGGGCAGGCGGAGGTGCTGCCGGACGCCGCCGAGGGTTGTGACGTGCTGGTGGCGACCGGGATGGTGCCGGCGGCGGCGGGTGCGTTGTCGGTGGCGGAGAAGGTCGGGATCCGGTCGGTGTCGGTGACGTTCCAGCAGCTGACGCTGCCGTCGCTGCGGCGGCGTCCGTTGGCTTATGCGGGGCGGCCGTTCCCGCCGGAGGTGACGGACACCGCGGTGCTGTGGGAGATGGACGCGGAGAGCAACAACGTCCTGTTCCGTCGGGCGCTCAACGCCACCCGGAAGACGCTGGGCTTGGCGCCCGTGGACGACGTACGCGAATACGTCGTCGGCGCCCGGCCGTGGCTGGCCACCGACCCGGTACTGGACCCGTGGTTTGCGACGCCGGGCCTGGACGTGGTGCAGACGGGGTCGTGGATCCTGCCCGACGAGCGACCGCTGCCGGACGACTTGGCGGCTTTCCTCGACGCGGGCGAGGCCCCGTTGTATGTGGGCTTCGGCAGCATGCCGCTGCACGGGTCCGGTGATGTCGCCCAGGCCGCGATCGCGGCGGCGCGTGCGCACGGGCGGCGGCTGGTGCTGGGCCGCGGGTGGGCGGACCTGGCGGCGGCGGACGGCGCGGACGACTGCTTCGTGGTCGGCGAGGCCAACCACCAGGCGCTGTTCCCCCGCGTGGCCGCGGTCGTCCACCACGGCGGGCAGGGCACCACGATGACGGCGGCCCGCGCGGCCGTCCCGCAGGTGGTGGTGCCGCAGCTGGCCGACCAGCCGTACTGGGCCGGTCGGGTGGCGGATCTGGGGATCGGCGTGGCCCACGACGGTCCCGCGCCGACCGCGGCGTCCCTGACCGCGGCACTCGACACGGCGCTGGCCGGGCAGATGCGGGCGCGGGCGGCGGATGTGGCCGGGACGGTGCGCGGGGACGGCACCGGGGTGGCGGCGAAGCTGCTGCGCGAGGCGGTCGCGGACGGCGGCCCGGCGGGACGGGTCGGCGGGGTCGGAGGGATGTACCGGGTGGGGTGAGGGCCGTCTGCCGGGGGTCTGACCGCGGTCTGGCTGGGGAGCCGCGGCGGCGGGGTCGACGGGCGGGTGGGCGGTGCGCCCTCCGGGTATTGCCGCCGCCGGCGTTCTCGGGGGCGGGCGTGGCCGCAGATTTCACCGCCCGGCGGTAGGGGTACGCGGGGCTTCCGGGGCCCGCTCGATCGACGGCATGTGCGTCTCCCCGGGCCCCGGCCTCATCACCGGCCGGTCCGGGAAGCGCCCTCGGCCGCTCCCCTGGCGCACGCACTCCCGGAAACGGGCCGACTCGTCGAACGGCCGCGGCGGCGGTGCCGCCCCCGCCGCGGAACACGCGGACACGGCGGCGAGCAGGTCTCCTGGGAGCGGAGCGATTCCGGACCGTCGTGCGCTGTGGCTGCACGCATCGGTTCGGTGCTGTCGGGCGGTACGGCGCGGGCGCGGGAGGTCCTGTGCCGTACCGCGGGAGTCGGGTGACGCAGGCTCTAGGGTGATCACCGTGGACGAGACGACCGATACGCGACCGTGTGCCCATTGCGGGCGGCCCGTGGTGCAAAAGCCGGGGGCGGGGCGGCCGTTCCGGTACTGCCAGGACAACGACGGGGCCTGTTTGAAGGCTGCGCGCAACGCCCGGCAGCGGCAGCGGTACGCGCCGGGGCTGCCCGGGCAGGTGGCGCGTACGTGGGAGATGGTCGAGCGCATGGAGCAGCTCGCCGACGCGCTCGCCGACGCGCTGTCCGGGGAACTGAGCGCGTCGGGTGTGGAACGGCAGATCGCGGAGGTGCGTGCCGAGGCCGCGAGCCAGGTGGCCGCCGCTCACACGGGGCGGGAGGCGGCCCGCGAGGCCGAACAGTCCGCGCTCGCCGAGACCGAGGCGGCCCGCGCGGAAGCACAGCTGGCCTTCGCGGAACGCGACGAGGCGCAGGCGGCTGCCGACGCGGCGCGCGCCGAGGCCGCGGCCGCGGACACCGCGCGTGACGGTGCGCTGCTGGAGGCGGACCGCGCCGCGGAGGCGGCCGAAGCCGCACGTGCCGAGCGGGACTTGGCGGCGGCCCGCGCCGCCACCGAACGGGATGCGCGCGAGCGGGCGGAGTCGCGTGCGGCGCAGGCGCGTGACGATGCCGCGCGTGCGGCGGCGCGCGCGGACCACGCCGAGCAGGCGCGCGGCCAGGCCGAGTCCCGGGCGGAGGCTGCCGAGGCGGCGGCTCGGGAAGCAGGCGTGGAGCGTGACGCGGCGCGGTCGCGTGCCGAGGAGGCGTCCCGTGCGCGGGCCGCGGCGGAGGCGTCGGCGGCCGACGCGGAAGCGGCGCGGGGTGCGGCCGAGTCCGCGGCCCGGGACGCCCTGGCCGAGCGTGACACTGCGGTGGGGCAGGCCACGGCGGCGCGTGGGGAAGCGGAGCGGCTGGCCGCGGACGCGGCGCGGGTCCGTACGGACGCGGACGCTGCGCGTGCGGAACTCGCCGCGTTGCAGGCGCGTTTGTCGGCGACCGAGGCGGCGCTGGACACGGCTCGCGGGGAGGCCGACCGTTCGCGGACGCGGATCGAGCAGTTGACCGACCAGCTGATTCACCTGACGGCGGGGCTGACGCAGCGGGCCGCTGGGGCGGCGTCGGCGGAGGCGGGGCGGGAGTAGCCGGGGGCGGGCTTTCGGTCGCGCCGTGCGGGTCCGCGGCCCGGTCTGGGCTCGTGGCGGCGTTCGGGCTCCGAGTGGCCGTGGGCCGAGCCGGCCCCGCCTGCGGGGACGGCTTCCGATCCTGAGGACGGGACGGGGACGGGGGATCTCGATCAGCGATCGTTCTCCGGCCGCGGGTCCGACATCGAACGACCGCAGCGCGCCGCTGGTTCGGTGCGGTGGTCGGGGCGTCGGGAAGGGATCTCGGCGTGGGCGCTTGGGGCGCCCCGGGTTGCCGGTGGTGGGAGGACGTGTGACGGCTCGGGTGTTGGTGGCGGGGACGGTGCCGTGGTTGGCGTTGCCGCATCGGATGGAAGTGGTGGTGTGTGACGCGGTTCCCGACGGGTTCGCGGTGACCACGGCGTTCACGCTGGTGGTGGATGCGGTGGGGCGGACGCTGGTGACGCGGGTCGCGGTGCCGGGGCGCGTGTGGGAGGTTCCGGGCGGGCATCTGGAGCCCGGGGAGTCGCCGTGCGAGGGTGCGGCGCGGGAACTCGCGGAGGAAACGGGGTTGGAGCTGCCGTTGGACGCGTTGCGGTTGTTCGGCGGCCAGACGATCGAGCTGCTGGATGCTCCCCCGCCGGGGCACCGCTATCCGGCGCGGGACTTCCTGGCGTTCCACACCGCGCGACTCGACGGTGTCGGATCGCCGACCGCTCCCCCGTCCGGAACGGAGGCCGTGGAGGCGGCGTGGCTGTCCCCGGACGAGGTCGCGGCTCGGTGCGCGGGTGCGGCGTGGCTGCCGCTGCACGCGGCGTTGGTCGCGCACGTCGGGGTCCCGTCCGCGGGCGAGTCGCCTTCGGAGCCGCCGCAGGTTTGACCTCGTCGCCCTACGAGGCGGAACACGACGTCGTATTCCTCCCCTTCGGGGACGCAGGTGAGGACGTGGCGGAGAAGGCTCAAAGCGTCGCTGCCGGCATGCGCGAGGATGTCGTCGGCGGACTCGTCGGCACGATCGACGGCAACGAGCACGCATGCTCGCGCGGTCGTCGTGCGAGACCAGTCGCCTGGCAAGACGGCAGCACCGTCGTCGCGCGTTCAGCCGCGCCGAGTGTCGCCGACGGTGGGGCGTTTGTCCGCGAAGAACCCGGCCTTCCACGTCACGGTTCGAAGGGCGCGTGGTCCCGCGCAGACTCGCCGGCCTTCGTCCGGTTGTGCGTGTCAGCCGCTTCGACCGCGTCGTCGACGGTCAGACCGGACCGGAGCCGTTCGACGCGGACCGCCGGCACAGGGGGGCCACACCCCCGTTCGGCCAGGCCGCTCGGGAACGCCATAGTGGCTGCTCCGGGGACACCTGGGACTTTGCCGCCGACCAACACGGGAAACGCGGAGCAGCACACTGCCCGTGCCGCCGTGCCTGCGCAGATCACTCGGCGTAAGCCCCATCGAAGCCCGGCTGCGCATACCCGGCACCTGAACATGCGAGCGCAGCAGCTCCAACCGCCGGGGCCAAGTCGAAGACGCATTCCGGTGTCACGTCGACGCGCGTGGCGGTGCCGTGTCGTCGGGGATGCGCCAGGCGGCGTCTACGACGGCTGCCAGGTCGTGCCCGCGGCGTGGATCGGACAGACCTTCCGCGGTGGCCCGTTCGGCACCGGTGACGACGACAGCGGCGTGCTCGGCACCTCCACCAACCAGTGGTGGATGCCTGCCGACAGGCCGCGGCGCATGTGCGGCGTGGGGATGTTCGGCCCGTACCTGTGGCTCGCTCCGGATTCCGACGTCGTGATCGCGAAGTTCTCCGGCGGGTTGCGCACCGCACTCGGGGCGAGTGGGGGTGGGACCGCCCGGCTCCTGCGGGGGGGTTACCGGTTGCGTGCGTCGATCAGTGTGGCCAGGCCGTCGAGGATGCGGTCGAGGCCGAAGTCCCAGGCCTGGTCCTGGTCCGCGGACCCGGCTGCCGAGGCGAGGGCCGCCGTGAGGGCGGGGAACTGCTCGCCGTGTGTCTGCATCAGCTCGCCGAGCACGGCGCCGAGCTGGGCTTCGGGGTTGCCGGCAGGGCCTGCGGCGCGGGCCTGTTGGGCGATCGCCCGTACGTGACCGGAGAGCAGGAGCGCGGCGTCCATCCGTTCCGCGCCGGTCAGTCCGGTGCCGTCGAGGGCGGAGACGGCGCGTTCCATCCAGGACAGTTCCCCGGGCCCCATGACCCGCAGCCCGACGGTGGCTTCCAGCGCCCAGGGGTGCCGGCGGAAGAGCAGGAGCAGCCCGCGGGCCCAGGCGTGCAGTTGCCCGCGCCAGTCGCCGACCGGCTCGTCCGACGCCGGGTAGGGGCCGATCGCGCCGTCCACCATCAAGGCGACCAGTTCGGCCTTGCCCGGCACGTACCGGTACAGCGCCATCTTCGTGACACCCAGTTCCGCCGCGATCCGCTGCATGGAGACCTCGGCCAGGCCGCTTTCGTCGGCGACGGCGATGCCGGCGCGGGCGATGCGCGCCAGGTCGAGCGTCGGCCGGGGGCCCCGTGCGGGCTTGGGGTGCGGCCCCCACAGCAGGCGCACCGCCGCGGCCGCGGCCTCGTCGGGCTTGTCGTCGCTCACGTCGCCCTCTCCCCGGGTTCAGTCTTGTCGCGGCTCTTCAACTGTGTCTATGGTACGCAGTAATCAACAGTGTCCACCAGACACAGTTTCTCCGTGAGGGGCATCCCGTGAATCCCAGGCCTTCCGCGCAACCCGTGAACCGGAACGTCCTCATCTCCGGCGCGAGCATCGCCGGCCCGGCGCTGGCCTACTGGCTCGGACGCCACGGCTTCACCCCCACCGTCGTCGAACTCGCCCCGGCCCTGCGCAGCGGCGGCCACGCCGTCGACTTCCGCGGCGACACCCACCTGACCGTGCTGGACCGCATGGGCCTGCTCCCGAAGCTGCGCCGTCTCCGGACCGGCGGCAGCCCCATCCGCTTCGTCGACGCCACCGGCCGGACACTCCTGCATCTGCCGGCCGAGTTCGCCGGAGGCGAGATCGAGGTCCTCCGCGAAGACCTGGCCCGGCTGTTGTTCGAGCACAGCGCCCCGTATGCCGAGTACGTCTTCGGCGACTCCGTCACCGGCCTCGCCGAGACCGCGTCCGGCGTGCGGGTCGAGTTCCGCAGCGGCACCGTACGGGACTTCGACCTGGTGATCGGGGCGGACGGGCTGCACTCCAACGTCCGCCGGCTCGCGTTCGGACCGGAGCAGGACTACGTCCGCCATCTCGGCTACTACGCCGCCACCTGGCCGATGCCGGGCAACAGCTGCCCGGGGCTCGGACGAGGCTCGGTCGGCTACAGCACACCGGGCCGGTTCGTCTCCGTCGGCGCCGACCACCGCGACCCGGCGCGCGCGGGCGCGTTCGCCGTCTTCGCCTCGCCGCCCCTGCGGTACGACCGGCACGATCCCGACCGGCACAAGCAGCTGATCGCGGACGCGTTCGCGGGCCTGGGCTGGGAAGTGCCGCGCCTGATCGCCGCCCTCGAGCAGGCTCCCGACCTGTACTTCGACGCGATCAGCCGCGCGGACGTGGGCGCTTGGTCGCAGGGGCGGGTGTGCCTCGTCGGCGACGCGGCCTGCGGGGCCACCATCGGCGGCATGGGCACCGGAACCGCGATCGTCGCCGCCTACGTGCTGGCCGGCGAGCTGGCCGAGGCCCGCGGCGACCACCGGACGGCGTTCACCCGCTACGAGAGCCGGCTGCGCAGGTACGCCCAGGCCTGCCAGTCGGGCGGCGACCGCACCGCCAAGTTCCTCGCCCCCGCCACGACCACCGGCATACGGCTGCGCAACGCGCTGCTTTCCCGCCCCCTGTTCTTGAACGGCATGCTGCGGATGGGGCGGAGGATCAGCAGCACGGTGGCGCTGCCGGAGTATGCGGTCGGGTGTGGTCGCGTCGGGGGGTGAGCGGGCGGTGGTTCGGTTGTGGGGTCGTTCGGTCGGCTGGTGTGCAGCAAGGGCCACCGCGGCTCAGCGCAATTGCGTCCGTCGGGCCCGCGCATCGCGTCCGCGCCGTGCCGGGCGCCGCCGGCGCCGTCACCGCCGCATCGGCGAATTCCGAACTCTCGAGGCTGCTTTGCAGGCCTGTGCGAGGACGACCGCGTAGCGGTCCGGGCGTGCCGGGCCCGCACCTTGTGCGGTGCGCGGCTGCGCGACGCAGGGTCGCCGGGCCGGCCGCCGCGCAGGGCACCCGGATAGACCGCCCCCGGCCTGGCCGGACGCCACGAACCCGCACCGGACGAGTGCCGTTCTTCCGCGGCGACGCAAGTGCGCTCCTTCATGCTCGGCGCGGGAACCTGCCGGCACGCACCACTCCCTGCGTAATCCACGCCGCCTCCTCCGTTGCAGGCCGCGCCGTTGTTCTTCCGGAGCGTCCGCTGTCCGGAGTTGCCGCGGTCGTCAGCGTCCGGCCGTGAGGCTCGCGGGGAGGTTGGGGTACGGCCGTTCGGGTGGGAGGAGTCGGCGTGCCTGGGGGTGGCGGCCGGTGCGGAGCAGGTCGGCGATGGTGCGGGTGCGGGCGGTCAGGTCGGTGATGTCGGTGGTCCAGTCGTCGGCGTAGGCGCGGATGAGGGTGCGGCCGATGCCGACTTGGATGCTGTAGTGGTTGAGGGCGGCGCCGCGGAGGGAGCGTTCGGGGTCCCATTGGATGTGGATGTCGGCGCGGGCTACCTCCTCGGGGTGGCGGGTGGTGAGGGTGCCGTGGGTCAGGGCGTGGTCCCAGGCGGTGCGGGTGATGCGGATGGCGAGGATGCGTTCCTGGCCGGGTTTGCGGGCCCAGTTGCTGCGGTGCATGAGCCACAGGTACGAGGGTTTGATCCAGGTCATGCGGCCGAACGAGAAGGGCGGCACGAAGCGGCCGGCGGCGAGTGCGGCATCGGCGACGGCGGTGGGGTAGGCCTGGTAGACGACGATGGTGCGGGCGTCGTGGTCGGCGCGGATCGCGTACGGCGCGGTCATTCGGCGACGGTGCCAGGCCGCCGGGCAAGGGCGCGAGGGGTTTTCACGGTATGGAGGGGCGGGGGTGGTCGGTGCGGTCGCCGACCGAGTCGGAGGCGACCATCAGGGCGGCGCCGATGACGACGAGGACGATGTTGGACCACAGCAGCACGGTGCCGTGCAGGAACGGGATGTGGTGCAGGACCGTCCACAACCGGAACCAGCCGAAGAAGTGGTGCACGATGCCGCCCAGGCCGATGACGGCCAGGACGAATCCGGCGGTTTCCAGGAGCTTTTTCATGGTTCCATGCTGGCCGCGGGGCGGGGTGGCGACTACGGCCGCAGGTCGACGAGTGGACCGACGAAAGTAGCAGGGCGGATCGCCGATGGAGGCCCCCGTCGAGCCCCGGGCCGGCCGCGGCCCGCCGGTCGCCCGTCTCGGCACCACACCCGACTCGCTTCCGTCGGCCTCCGCAAAGGCTCCGCCCGCCTTGGGTCCGGCGCCGCCCCGCCTCTCCCTCCTGCCCCGGCCTCGGCCTCGGCCTCGGTCTCGGTCTCGGCCGGATCGCGCCGCCGACTGGCCGAACGTCATCCTCGCGGGTGAACGCCGAGGTGCGTCACGTCGGTTCGGGCCGCGATGCTGGTGGCCTTTCCGGCCGGGGCCGCCTCGGGTGGCTGTTCCGAGGCCGGGATCGTGGTGTCGGTTGCGAGTGCGAGTTTTGGAGTTGTTGCCCATGCGTCTCGTTGCGCGTTCCGCGGCTCGGCCGTGGCGTCATGCGCTGGTTTCGGCTTCGGTGGCCGGGGCGTTGGTGTTCGCGTTGGCTCCGGCGGCGGAGGCGGCGTCGTCCCCGCCGCAGTCGTGTCCGCGCGGGTATGTGCGGATCGTGTGTGTGGATTTGACCCACCAGACGATGTGGGTGCAGGACAAGGCCGGCAAGCGGACGTTCGGGCCCGTGCCGATCCGCAGCGGCCGCAAGGCTTTTCCCACGCGTGCGGGGATGAAGAAGATCTACGCCAAGAAGGTCAAGGAGTGGTCGACGCTGTACAACGTGTCGATGCCGTATTCGCAGTACTTCGACGGCGGGCAGGCGTTCCACGCGTACGCGGGCGCGATGTCGGATCCGCCGGGGTCGCACGGCTGCGTGAACATGCGCTACTCGGATGCGAAGGCGTTGTTCTCGGTGACGCGCACTGGTGACCAGGTGTACATCTGGGGCCGCAAACCGTAGCCTCCGCCCCCTTGGGACCGCTGTCGGGCCCGGAATCGGTGCCGATTCCGGGCCCACGGGCTGGCACGGCGTGCCAACAACTGCCCGCATCCGCGCGGGACCTGGACTTCTGACGCTCCGTCAGTTAGGCATGCCCGAACAGTTGAGAGCGCGGCTCCTGCGGCATGCCACGGAAACGGAATATCCGGTTCCGTTTCTGTCGCGTCCCCGACCGCGTGCGCCAGCTCCCGGAAGGACGTCCCATGCACCACGCACCGACCCCACGCCGCCGCAAGCGCAGAGCAGGCGCCCTGGCCGCCGGCGTGGCCGCCCTCGCCCTCGTCGCCACCGCCTGCGGCGGAGGCGGCAGCAGCAAGAACAGCGGCAGCCCGGCCGGCGCCGAAGCCGCCGCGACCGCGGCCGCGAAGCCCGGCGGCTCCCTCGAGATCATCGCCGTCACCGACATGGCCAAGATCGACCCGTTCGGCGCGATCAGCAACTACTACGTCGACAGCTCGCGCCTGAACGCCATCTACGACTCGCTCTTCTACAGCGAGCCGAAGACCGGAAAAGCGATTCCGCAGACCGGCGAAAGCCTCACCGCGGACCCCACCGGCACCGTGTGGACGCTCAAGATCAAGCCCAACATCAAGTTCACCGACGGCACCCCCTACGACGCCGCCGCCGTGAAGTGGACCTGGGACGAGCACAAGAACCCCGAACGGCGCTCCCTCGTCGCCGGCGCCGCCGCCCCGATCGCCTCCACCGAGGTCGTCGACCCGCTGACCCTCAAGGTCACCCTCAAGGCACCCAACGCCAACTTCGACCGCGTCGTCGCCTCGTCGCTCGCGTTCATCCCCTCGCCGACCGCACTGCAGAAAGACCCGCAGGGCTTCGCCGCGCACCCGGTCGGCGCCGGACCGTTCACCATCAGCGAATGGGTCCGCGACAGCCACATGACCCTCGCCAAGAACCCCACCTACTGGCAGGGTCCGAGCAAGCCGCTCCTGGACAAGGTCACCTTCCGCGTCCTCAGCGACAGCGAGCAGGCCCTCAACGGCATAGCCGCCGGCCGCGGCGACCTGAAGGTCACCGTCAGCTCCACCGACGCCGCCAAGGCCAAGGACCGCGGACTCGGCATCACCCAGGTCCCCGTCATCGTCGGCGAAGCCATCGTCTTCAACGCCTCGCGCCCGCCGTTCGACGACCCGCGCGCCCGCAAGGCCGTCGCCCTCGCCCTCGACCCGAACGACATCAACAAGATCGCGTTCACCAACCAGGGCGTCCCCGGCACCAGCATCTTCCCCAGCGACAGCCCCCTCGTCGCCCCCGGAACCCCCGGCATGCCCGCCGCCAACCGCGCCGAAGCCCAACGCCTCCTCGACGAACTCGCCGCCGAAGGCAAGCCGCTGAGCTTCACCTACCTGCTCCCGCAGAACAACCAGGCAGGCAAGACCGGCGAATACATCCTCACCCAGCTGAACACCCTCAAGAACATCAGCGTCAAGACCGAGACCCAGGCGATCGTCACGTACACCAACACGGTCCGCGTGCAGCGCAACTTCCAGGCCGCGATGCACAACTGGACGGTCTCCGACGTCGAACCGACGGTGTACAGCTACCTGTACTCCTCCAGCCCCAGCAACTTCCTCTCCTACAAGAACCCACAGGCCGACGCCGCCCTCGACCAGGGCCGCAAGACCAGCGACCCGGCGCAGCGCCAAGCCGCGTACACCGAACTGGCCAAGCAGCTCGCCCAGGACGTGCCCCTGTGGCCGTACCAGGAAGGCCGCATCACCGCCTACTTCGGCAAGAACACCGCAGGACTCCTGCTGAGCAACGACGGCGTGCTCATCATGGACCGCCTGGGACGCCGGGGCTGACCCCGGCACACCCCACAGGCACACGCCCCGGGGGCGCGGTCACCGACCGCGCCCCCGCGGCATGCCCGGGCACCGCGCCCACCGCAGGCCTTCAGCCCTCCACGACCGCCGCCGCACGCACGAAGCCCGCGTCACGGGCACGCACTTCCCCCGCCGGACCGGCCGCGCGCAGCACCACCTCCAGCACGGCGTCCGGATCGCACGCATACCCGCCGGAAGCCCACGCGGCGTTCGCCTCCACCACCGCCCACCCGCCGCCACCGGCCCTCCGCGGCAGGCCCGGCTCCACCGCGCCGGTGCGCCCGACGTCGACGACCACCGCACTCGGCAACCGTGCCGCCTCCGCGTCCAGCACGCGTTGCGCGAACGCCCACGCGTCCGCACCCTCCGGACACTCGTCCGCGGGCGCCACCGCCAGATCGCCTTCCACGGCGTACCGGCTCACCGCAACCACCCGCCCGTCGAGGCAGAACGCCCGGAACTCCGCACCGAAGCGCACCACATCCGACACCAAAACAAGCGTGTCCGCGTCGACCAGCTCCGGCGACGGCAACGCACCGGCATCCGCATACACGCGGGCCGCGAACAGCTTCTCGTTCGGCGGCTTCACGAACAGCGGACCCGCGAACCCGGCCCGCAACTCCGCCGCCGTCGCTGCCCACACCCGCCGCCCCAGGAACTCCGCAGGCACACCCGGCAGCCACGTCTCCGGCACCTCCAGCAGCGCAACACCCAGGGCGCCGGCCACCGCATCGGCGAACAACGGACCCGCGTACACATGCGCCGCCACACCGCGCAGCTCCGGCGGAACACGCCAGCCGGACAAACGCTCGGCACGCATGCCGCGGCGCAGCGCGGCACCCACCAGCTGCCGGTCGGTTTCGGTACTGCGCGGAGCCAGGACGAGGACGGACATGGCGCCAGGGTGACGGACACGGCCTGGCGGGGAAAGCGAAATTGCGGGGCTGCCGCAGGGTCCGCCATGGGAAAGCACCCCACGGGCACCGGCTGCGACGGCGCGGCCCGACGGACCGCCCATGACGCGGCAGGAAAGCCCACCCCGCCCGACGTCCGAAGCTACCCGCCGCCGCGAACCGGCGCGCCCGAGGGTTTCGTTCACTCCCGCACTCGGCGCTCGGCACCTCCCTCACCGCAGGACCGGCACAGCCGCCGGCCTGGCACCGCCACCGCGGTACCTCGGCCCGGTCCCCGCTCCCCCGCCACCGACCCGCCCCCGCGGCGGTATCAAGATCACCCCGGAACGCCCTAGGCTGGCCTCGTGCTCCCCCTCGTCCACGCCATCCGCTACGTCACGCCGCTACGCGAAGGCGGCTCGCTGCCCGGCATCGTCGAAGCCGACGACCTCGGCACGTACGTCGCCAAGTTCCGCGGCGCCGGCCAGGGCCCCAAAGTCCTGGTCGCCGAAGTCGTCGTCGGCGAACTCGCGCGCCGGCTCGGTCTGCGCGTGCCCGACCTCGTCGGTCTCGAGATCGACCCGGTGATCGGCCGCAGCGAGCCCGACGAGGAGGTCCAGGACCTGCTGCAGGCGTCCGGCGGGCTGAACCTCGGCATGGACTTCCTGCCGGGCGCGGTCGGCTTCGACCCGGCCGCGTGGGAGCCGGACCCGGTCACCGCGGCACGCGTGCTGTGGCTCGACGCGTTCACCAGCAACGTCGACCGCACATGGCGCAACCCGAACCTGCTGGTGTGGCACGGCGAGCTGTGGCTCATCGACCACGGCGCCGCCCTGTGGTTCCACCACGCCTGGTCGGCGGCGAAGGCCGCCGCCGCGCGGCCCTACGACGCGTCCGACCACGTGCTCGCCCCGACCGCGGCCGGGCACCTGCACGACGCCGACAAGGTCCTCGCCCCGCAGATCACCCCCGAGCTGCTGGCCGAGGTCACCGCCCTCGTCCCCGACGCCTGGCTGCAACCCGGCGACAACGAGATCGCGCTCGGCCTCGACTCCCCCGACGCGCTCCGCGCCGCATACTCCGACCACCTGCTCGCACGGATCGACCACCGTGCGGCCTGGCTCCCCGAGGTCGATGCCGCATGACCTCCACGCCCACCACCCCCGGTGTCCCGGACCTTCCCGCCACCGTCCCCGCGGCCGCGCCCGCCGCGGCCCCGCTGACCGCCGAAGCCCCGGCCCGGCCTCGCGAGTTCTTCGAGTACGCGCTGATCCGGCTCATCCCCCGCGTCGACCGCGGCGAATGCATCAACGCCGGCGTCGTCCTCTACAGCCAGGCGTTCGACTTCCTCGGCGCACGCACCCACCTCGACGTGGCCCGCCTCGGCGTACTCGACCCCGCCGCGGACACCGTGCAGACCCGCGCCGCGCTCGCCGCCTGGGAACTCGTCTGCGCCGGCGCGCCCGGCGCCGGACCCGCGGGCACCGAACCGCTCGGCCGCCGCTTCCGCTGGCTCACGGCGCCGCGCAGCGCCGTCGTCCAGCCCGGGCCCGTACACGGCGGCCTCACCGCCAACCCGGCCGCCGAACTCGACCGCTTGTTCGACCTGCTCGTGCTGTGACCCCCGGAAGACCGGCGGCCCGCGGGCCTGGGAACGCCGCCGGACGGGCTCCCGGCCGACGTGGACGATCGTTTCTGCGGAGGGTCGCCGTCAGTCGCGTTCGGTGACCAGAAAGACCGCCGAAACGATCGCCATCACACTCCAGCCGAACCACATCCACGGAGCCGGTTCGTACAACGCGCTGTACAACGACGCAATCACCAAATAGACAAGCGTGCAGATCACAAGGCCGCGCGTCTGCGAGCCTGGGGTGACACCGGTGGCCATGGGCCCTCCCCGGAAACAGCGGCTGACGGGCCGGGACGCGGCCCCTTGCCATGTCTTTGCAGGCTAGCGCGCCAACCCGCCACGACGGCACCGATCCGAAGATGTCACCCCGCAGTGTCGCCGCACCATCCGCACCCCGACACCGCCCCACCGCGGCCCGACCGCACACCGGCTCACACCATCGTCACCGCAGCCGACACCCCCGGCGCCACCCCCGCCGCACCATCCGCATCCGGACCCACCGGATTCCGATACCGCCGATACCCATGCTCCGGACACCCCGTCCGCAACCACGGAACCGACCGCAAACGCAGCAACTCCGCACGCGTCGCCTCGTCCACCGACGTGTACACCGTCATCCGCGTCTCCGGAACCGCCAACGCCATCTGCGTCGACATCAACCGCAACTCCCCCAAATCCGGATGCCGCATCCGCTTCACATGCGACTCCGCCGCCGCCACATCCTGACGCGCCCACATCGCCGCGAAATCCCCACTCGCCGCACACAACCGCGCCACAAAAGCCGACCACGCCGGCTCCCCGATATGCCGCCCGAACGCCGGCCGCAACGACGCCACCAACCGCGGCATCTCCGCCGGCGCATCCACAAACGGACTACAACACAACGCCCCCGTAAACACATGCCACATCACATTGCACTCACCACGCGGAGCCATCGTCACCGACGGAAACAGCGCCGCATACGACGCATTCCACGCCAGCACATCCCACCGCGCGTTGTACACCGCCGCCGGCAACGGATCCAACGCCGCCAAAATCACCGGCACTTCCACCGACACACAATCCCCCACCTCCGGCAACGCCACCGAAGGAATCCCCGCCAACCGATACAAGTGCTCCCGCTCCGGCACATCCATCCGCAACGTCCGCGCCACCGCATCCAACACCTGCGCACTCGCCTTGATCGGCCGCCCCTGCTCCAACCACGTGTACCAAGTCACCCCCACACCGGCCAACTGCGCGACCTCCTCACGCCGCAAACCCGGCGTACGACGACGCGACCCCACCGGCAACCCCACCTCCGCCGGACCGATCCGCTCCCGCCGCGACCGCAAAAACGCCGACAACTCACCCCGACGCACCACATGCCCCGCCACCGGCACATCCCCACCAACCGCCGACCCCACCACCGAACCCGACGCCACGCCACGCTCACCCGCACTCATGCCGGCCATCCTCACCCACCCAGGACCCGCCATCCAGGTACCACCCATACCCGGATAACCGCACTCCTGTTACCGGTACCCGCCACCCGCAAAAGTGGCCGCCATGACCACCCTCACCACCCCACCCACCCCCACCACCACACCACCACGCACCCGCCCCGCACTCCTCCTCACCGCCGTCCTCACCGGCCAATTCATGGCCCTCCTCGACGTCTCCGTCGTCAACGTCGCCGGCCCCACCCTCCGCACCGACCTCCACGCCACCGGATCCGCACTCCAACTCGTCGTCTCCGGCTACACCATCGCCTACGCCGCCCTCATCGTCACCGGCGCCCGACTCGGCCGCACCCTCGGCACCCGACGCCTCTTCCTCACCGGACTCGCCGTCTTCACCGCCGCATCCCTCGCCTGCGGCCTCGCCCCCGGCACCGGCACCCTCATCACCGCCCGCGCCATCCAAGGCACCGGAGCAGCGCTGATGGTCCCCCAAGTCCTCGTCTTCATCCAACGCACCTTCGACGGCACCGCCCGAGCCCGCGCCCTCGGCCTCTACGCCGCCGTCATCGCCGGAGGCGCCGTCGCCGGCCAAATCCTCGGCGGCCTCCTCGTCAGCGCCGACCTCTTCGGCTGGTCCTGGCGCCCCGTCTTCCTCGTCAACGTCCCCGTCGGACTAGCCCTCCTCGCCCTCACCCCCCGACTCCTCCCCGACGACACCCCCGCACCCACCACCACCCGAACCCGCCTACGAGGCCTCGACCTCCCCGGACTCCTCGTCGTCTCCCCCGCCATGCTCCTCACGGTTGTCCCCCTCGTCCTCGGCCACGAACACGGCTGGCCCCTCTGGGGATGGCTCTCCATAGCCGCCGGCGGCATCCTCTTCGCCGCCTTCGCCCGCATCGAACACACCACCGAAAAACACGGCGGCACACCCCTCGTCTCCGGCCGCCTCCTCCGCACCCCAGGCGTCACCCCCGCAGCCGTCACCCTGCTGCTCACCATGACCGCCTACGCCGGATTCCTCTTCACCCTCGCCCTCTACCTCCAAGGCACCGGCCCCGCCGGACACGACAACGGACGCGGCTACACCGCCCTCCACGCCGGACTCGTCTTCGTCTCCGGCGCCGCCGCCTTCGCCCTCGTCAGCCTCAACTGGCAGAAAACCCCGGCACGCCTCCACGCCCTGCTCCCGGCACTCGCCATGCCCGTGGTCGCCGCCGCCTACCTCGCCCTCGGCTGGGCCCAACACGAACACGCCAACCAAGCCGTCATCATGGTCGCCCTCGCCGCCGTCGGCATCCCCCTCGGCGCCGCCTACAGCCCCGTCATGGCCCTCGGCCTCCGCAAAGTCGCACCCGGCGACGCCCCGGACGCAGGCGGGCTCCTCGCCACCGTCACCCAATTCGGGCAAGTCCTCGGCGTCGCCGTCTTCGGCAGCCTCTACCTCGGCCAAGCCGGCAACGGCGCCGGCCACGCCGCATGGATCACCGCACTCGGCATGGCCGCCGCATCCCTCGCGGCCACCGCATCAGCCGCCGTCCTCCACCACGGCACCCGCCACGCCTGACCCAACCCGCGACTCAGCCGCGGTCGCACGCCACCCCGTCGCCGTCCCGGTCCAACATCCGCGAATACCCAGGCTCCCCGACATGCAGCGGCGCCGCACCGGCCGCCCGCGCCTCCGCACAGTTCCGGTAGAACACGATCGTCGTCGGGAACGGGTTCTTCGTGGTCGGACGCGGATCCGGCCGCGTCGGCTCGTTCCTCGGCGGCGTCGTCACCCCACCCGTCGACGACGCCTTCGTCGGCGCACCCGTCGGCTTCTGCGCACTCACCGTCGGCTGCGCGAGGCAATTCTCCTTGCTCGGCACCGCACCGAAATCGACCTTGTCCTGCACACTCGACGGACCCGGCTTCGGCGTCTGGTCGCACACCTTCCACGTCTTGTCCGGCACCGGCGCCCGATTCTTCCCGACCGCATCGTGATAGCCGATCGACGCGAACCCCAACTGCTTCGCCGTCGCCGTCGCCGTCGCCAAATCCTTCCCGGTCAAATCGGGAAGCTCCACCATCGCCTGCGCCCCGCCCTGCCCGGGAGTGTCCTTCGCAGCCGTTTTGGGCGTCGCCTTCGACCCGCCCGAACCACCACTGCACCCGGCCAAAAGCAACGTCGAAGCGGCTATCAGCACCGCCGCCTTGCCTGCGGCATGGTCACGCATCGTCTGCATCTCCTCGTACCACTGTCGGTCCCGGAGGCCCCGGAACCGCCCGGGGGCCGCCCGTCACACCGGGCCGTCCGCAAACCCTAGCGACGCCGCCACCCGCCCCGCCCGGGCACCCGGCCCCACACATCCCCTCCCAAGACGCGCCGACCCCCGCCGCCGGATCCGTCAATCCGCGGAACGCGGCACAGCGCCCCGGCTTGTCCGCGATGTCCCCGAACGGAACGACGGATCACGCTCGGCCGGATCACCCGGGGAGCAGATGACGCGCGAGGAGCACGCCCGAACGGCGGTCCTCGATACAGAGGTCGACGCGGCCGTGGATACGCCCTCGCCACCAGGACGGGGGCTCGCGAGAGCGTCCACGGCGTCCACCGGCAAGCCTTCCGGAACGAAGGTCCGGTCGAGCACGAACTCGACGGCGGTGCCATGCCCTTCGGCAGGGCCGAAATCGGTGAGCCCGGTACCGCGCCGGTAGCCCGAGTCGAGCCGATAAGCGCGACCGAGATGGCGCAGCGGGACCGTCACCGCCGAGCACAATGCGATCGGAACCGCCAAGCCCACACCGCGGGGCGGGTTCCTGCCTGCGAACAGTTGGCGGAACATCGCCACCGCGCACGGGGTTCCGTCGGCGCGGGGCTGTGCCGGCAATCCAGGGCCGTCGTCGGCGGGGAAGCGGTCGTCCGACGCGATTACGACGCCGACGTGCAGCACCGGTCCGACGGGCTGTTCGCACAGCGCATCGTCGACGGCGCGCCGCAGCACGTGGAGCGGCAGCAGCGGGTCGTCCCGTTCCGCACCGAAGAACATCCCGGTGCGCCGCCGCACGACCTCGTGCACGTCCGCGAGAACGACGATGTCGCGGGCGCGGCAGCGGGGTTCCTCGGGAGGCGAGGCGAGTCGGCCCTGGCCGCATCATCCCGCAGCGTCCCGACGGACGGCACCTCAGCCGACGACGAACGGCAGCTGCCGCACCAACTCCCCCAGTCCGGCCTCCTCGGCCGCGGTCGCGGCACGGCGCCCGGTGCCCACGAGAAGGGCGTCCGTGTCGGAGAACGAAGCCGGGAAGGCAGCGCCCGCGATCTGCTCGAGCATGGCACGGGACCGCGCCAGGCCCGAGGCGGGCGGCGCAGCGGCGTCGGGCAGGTAGGCAACCAGGTCGAGGTGGTGCAGTGTCCATTCCAGGACATACGCGCCCAGGTAGTCGCGGACCGTGAGCACGTGGCCTTGAGTCTCCACGCGCACCGTGGGATCGGCCAGTTCGGCGGCGCGGCCGGCGGCGGAGCCGACGTCGTCCAGATGGAAGGCGAGCAGTGCCGGATCCTGGTACGCGGCGGCGAGCCGCACGATCAGCGCGTCGAGGGGGTCGCTGCCGTCGGGCGGCGTCTGGGTGACGCTCCAGTATGTGACCGCGTCGCGGGTCGGCGCGCCGCCCGCCGGGGTGGCCAAGGTAATGAGGACGTCCTGCGCGTCGATGACCAAGTGGCACACGAGGTCGCGGACGAGCCAGCCACGGCAGCCCGACGGCCGGGCGAAGTCCTCGTTTTCCAGGGCGGCGACGGCTTCACGCAGGGCTGCCCACGACGGGGAGAAGAGATCGTCCACGACGGCACGCTAGTGGGGCCGGCACAGGCGGACAAACACATTCCGGCGGTCGCGGGGGTGCAAGACGGTCGCCGTCGGCTGCCTCCGCACCGTCGCCACCAACGCCCGCAATGCATCCGCCCGCTCCTCCGCGGGATCACCCACCGGATCACCCGCCGGCGGCGGAGCCATCGAGCGGTGGTGTGCCGGATACACCGCCACTTGGCAGGCCGCCGGCCTCCGGCGCGCTCGGAGCCGCTCGCCGCGCGATTCCCCTTCTTCTTGCTGGTGAGGGGTTGTGGGGGTTGGTTATGCGATATACCAGCAAGGGCCAGTTACTTATACCTAGTCGCGGACACACGAATGCCCCTCCGCTGCTCCCGTAGGCGGAGGGGCATTCATGGGGCCGGCCGGGTCGGGCCGGGGTTCCGGGGTGGGCGCGGGGCGCCGCGGGCCGGACTGTCAGGCGTACTTGACCTGCAGTTCCTTGATGCCGTTGATCCATGCGTGGCGGAGGCGGCGGGGTTCGGCGGCCTTGCTGATGTTCGGCATCGCGTCGGCGATGGCTTCGAACATCAGGTTGATCTCCATCTTGGCGAGGTTGGCGCCGAGGCAGAAGTGCGGGCCGCCGCCGCCGAAGCCGAGGTGCGGGTTCGGGTCCCGAGTGATGTCGAACTTCTCCGGGTTCTCGAACACGGTCGGGTCGTAGTTGGCGGAGCTGTAGAAGATGCCGACGCGCTGGCCTTCCTTGATCTCCTGGCCGCCGAGGACGGTGTCCGCGGTGGCGGTGCGCTGGAAGGACATGACCGGCGAGGAGTGGCGGACGATCTCGTCCGCGGTGGTGTCCGGGCGGGACTGCTTGTACAGGTCCCACTGGTCGGGGTTGTCGAAGAACGCGAGCATGCCGTGGGTGATGGCGTTGCGGGTGGTCTCGTTGCCGGCGACCGCGAGGAGGAGCACGAAGAAGCCGAACTCGTCGGAGGAGAGCGAGCCTTCGGATTCCGCGGCGACGAGCTTGGAGACGATGTCGTGCGCGGGGCAGGCCTTGCGCTCTTCGGCCATGCCCATCGAGTACATCATGACCTCGGCGGCGGCCTGGGCGCCGACGGAGGAGTCGGCGGCGTACTCGGGGTCGTCGTAGCCGAGCATCTGGTTCGACCACTCGAAGATGCGGCCGCGGTCCTCCTGCGGGATGCCGATGAGTTCGGCGATGGCCTGGAGGGGAAGTTCGCAGGCGACCTGGGTGACGAAGTCGCCGCTGCCTGCCTTGAGGGCGTCGTGGACGATGCGCGCGGCGCGCTCGGTGAGGGCGTCCTTGAGGGCGTTGATGGCGCGGGGGGTGAAGCCGCGCTGGACGATCGACCGCAGGCGGGTGTGCTCCGGCGGGTCGATGTTGATCATGATGAGCTTCTGGGCGTCGATGGAGCTGACGTCCATGCCTTCGGCGAAGCGGATGATCGCGGTCTTGCGGTTCGTCGAGTACAGCTCGGGCTTGGTGGACACCTCCTTGACGTCCGCGTGGCGGGTGACGAGCCAGTAGCCGTCGTCGCCGAAGTTGGACACCTCGGGGGTCTGCGGGACCCAGATCACCGGCGCGGTCTGGCGCAGGGACGCGAACTCCTCGAGCGGGAGGCGCTCGATGTACAGGTCCGGGTCGGTCGGGTCGAAGCCTGCCGGGATGACCGGACACGTCATGGGAGCCTCCTGTTGCCGGGGCGGTCGGTGTGACCTGTGGATCGGTGGATCTGCGTTCGGTGGAGCCGTGGAGCCGTGGTGCGGATGTGCGGGGGCGCGGCCGCGGTGCGTCGCGGGCCGCGCGGGTGCCGCGGGGCGGCGGGGACGGTCAGCCGTGCGCGGGGACGGCGCGCACGGAGGGTGCGGGCGCGGTGCTGCGGATGCGCCGGGGGGTGAGCAGGCGGCGGACGATGTCCAGCAGCACGGCTCGCAGTTCGGGGTCGGGCAGGTGCGGGAAAGTGGCGATGGCGGAGTAGAAGCCGCCGAGGGCCACGGTTGCCGCGACGCGGTATTCGACCGGCCGGGCGGGGTCCTGCAGGACGCCGTCGACGCGGGCGGTGATCGAGCCGAGGCGGGGGCGGACGGCGGGGTGGGTGCCGACCGAGACGTCGTGGTGGAGGATCACCGCGAGCGCGCGGTAGCGCAGCAGGAAGTCGACGTAGCCCTCGAACAGGACGCGTTGGCGGGCCGCGTCGCCTTTGCGGCGTTCGGCGTCGTCGAGGACGCGTTCGAGGTCGTTGAGGGCGGGCCGCATGAGCGCGTCGAGGAGTTCGTCTTTGGTGCGGAAGTGGTAGTACAGCGCGGCTTTGGTGACGCCGACGCGGTCCGCGATGGCCTGCAGCGAGGTGCCGGCGAAGCCGTGTTCGCCGAACAGGTCGACGGCGGCCGAGAGCACCTTGCCGTAGGTGTCTTCGGGTGCCGGTGCGGCCATCGCGGGTTCTCTCCCCCGGGTCGTGTGCGGGCGGGTCGTGCGGTGGGGCTGTGTGTCAGAACGTACGTCGTGGATTGCCGGATGACAAGCCTGATGCCGCGTCAATTTTGCTGGGATCCCTGATTCTTCGGGGATTCTTACTTGCCGTGTGGCTAGTGCGGATCGGCCTGCTATCGGGCGGATGGCCAGGTGCACACGTGTCGACCTGCGCGGTCGCACAGCGCGCCCCTTGTACGCTCCGCGAGCCCGTGGCACTCTGCGCCCCGCGAGCGCCGCGCGCCCGACGCGGCGCGGCAGGAGGCCCCGATGACCGCGCCCCAGGACCATCCGGCGATCGCCGACGCACGGCTGCACCAGGGGGTGGACGACGGCACCGCTACAGGGCCGGTCGACCCTGGTGCCGGTCTTGTGCGGATTCCGGCGCACCGCTACACCTCGGCGGAGTTCGCGGAACTGGAACTGCGCCGCTTGTGGCCGCGGACGTGGCAGCTGGCCTGTTGTGTGGACCATGTCGCGGAGCCCGGGGACTGGTTCGAGTACCGGGTCGGCCCGTTCTCGGTGCTGATCGTGCGGGACGGCGACGGGACGCTGCGGGCGTTCCAGAACGCGTGCCGGCACCGCGGGAACAGCCTGTGCAGCGGCTCGGGTTCGGGGCTTGCGGAGTTGAAGTGCGGCTACCACGGGTGGACGTGGGACTTGGCCGGGCAGCTGCGCCGGGTGCCGGGCCGGAAGGGCTTCGGTTCGCTGAAGCTGTCGGAATTCCCGCTGCTGTCGGCGCAGGTCGACACGTGGGGGCCGTTCGTGTTCGTCAACCTCGACCTCGAGGCGCCCGGTCTGGACGTGTATCTGGAGGGCGTGCCGGCGGATGTGTCGTGGGCGCGGCTGGAGGAATTCCGGTGCACGGCGTCGGTGGTGGGCGAGGTGGCGGCGAACTGGAAGACGGTGGCGGACGGGTTCAGCGAGACGTACCACATCCAGACGCTGCATCCCGAACTGCTGCGCAACATCGACGATGTGAACGCGCCGCAGCGGTTGTGGGGGCATACCGGCAAGTCGGAGCAGCTGTACGGGTTGGCGAGTCCGCGGTTCGCGGGCGGGCTGAGCGATGCCGAGGTGTGGGATTCGTTCGTGGTGACGCAGGGCGGGCGGATGGGCGTGTCCGAGCCGGGTTCGGTGCCGGAGGTGCCGGAGGGGTCGACGCTCGCCGATGTGATCGCGGAGCGGATCCGGGTGCATGCGGCGACCCAGGGGTCGGACTTGTCGGGGTTCGACACGGACCGGATCATGCGGCTGCACCAGTACAACCTGTTCCCGAACTGTTCGGTGCTGGTGACGGCGGACACGTTGAGTGCGCTGGTGGCGCGGCCCGGGGCGGTGCCGGGGATGGCGGAGATGGGCATCTTCGCGTTCCGGCGGGCGTCGGCGGAGGCGCCGTATGCGAAGCCGATGGATCTGCGGGTCGCGTTCGAGGACCTCGACCTGGGCTATGTGCTGAACCAGGACGCCGCGGTGCTGGCCGGGATCCAGCGGGGGCTGAACCAGCCGGGGCTGACGGAGATCGTGCTGTCGCAGGAGGAGAAGCGGGTCATCAACACGCACCGCAACCTGGAGCGGTACCTGGGGATCGGCCCGGCGGACTGAGCCGGGCGCGGTCCGGGGCTGGCGCTCGCCGCCGATATTTCGAATAATCGTCACGCGCGTTCGACAAGTCGACGCGCGTGATCGGTTTTGGCAGTGTGGCGAGCGGAGGAGCAGCGATGGGCGGCACGGCGCGGGCGGCGGTTTTCCTCGGGGACGGGACATACGAGGTCCGGGAGTTCGCGATCCCCGCGCCGCCGCCCGGCGGTGCGGTGCTCAAGGTCGAGGCCGTCGGCATGTGCGGCAGCGACGTGATGCAGTTCCACGGCCAGAAGCACGTGCCGGGCGAGGCGAGCCCGGTGGTGCCCGGACACGAGATCGTCGGCCGGATCCACGCGATCACCCCGGAGTCCGCGGCCGCGTGGGGCTTGGCCGAGGGCGACCGGGTGTGCGTCGACGAGATCGTCAAGTGCGGGCGCTGCAAGACGTGCCTGGCCGGTGCCGGGCTGTGCACGAACCTCCGGCTGTACGGCTACACGATGGGCGCCGACCATGAAGGCGGCCTGTGGGGCGGCTACGGCGAGTACTTGCGGCTGCTGCCGAACACGCACCTGATGAAGGCGCCGGAGTCGCTGACCGCGGCCGAGCTGACCGTGTTCGAGCCGCTCGCCAACGCACTCAACTGGGTCGCGTCGGTGCGGGTCTCCCCCGGCGACCGCGTGGTCGTGCAGGGCCCCGGCCACCAAGGCCTGCTGTGTGCGGCGGCGGCGCTGGCGTGCGGGGCGAGCCAGGTCATCGTGACCGGTACCGGCGCCGACGAGCTGCGGCTGAAGACCGCACTCGCGCTCGGCGCGCACCACGTGATCGACGTGGAGGCCGAGGACGTCGTCGCCCGCGTGGGCGAACTGACCGGCGGCAGCATGGCGAGCGTCGTCATGGACCTGACGCCGGTGCCCGCGGCGTTCCGCACGGCGCTCGACCTGACCGCGCTGTCGGGGGCCCGGGTGGCGTTGGCCGGGCTCAAGCACTTCACCCCCGTCGACGGCGTCCTGGTCGATCTGATCTCGCTGAAGAACATGTCGATCCAGGGCTGCGCGGGCTCGACTCCGTCGTCGATGGAGCAGGCGGTGCGTCTGCTCGCCGACCGCCCCGAGATCGCCCGCACGATGGCCGGGACGCATGTCGGCCTGGACGACGTCGAGCACGGCATCGCGCTCCTCGAGCGGCGTGCCGCGGGCGAGGACGCGGTGCACGTGAGCCTGGTGCACGAGGACTGACCCGGGTTCGCGGGCTGCCTTCCGGAGGGACGGCCGGGAGGCGGCCCGTGCCGGTGTCGGGTCGGCGGTGGCGGCGGGCCGCTACTGCGGCGGGTGCCATTCGAAGAGCAGGATGGTCACGTCGTCGCGCAACCGGTGGCGTTGGTAGTCGAGGATGGCGTGGATGAGCAGCCGCAGCACTTCGGCGGGGCGCTCGCCGGCGGCCTTGGAGCGGATGATGAAGTCGGTGAAGCGGTCGAGGCCGAACTCGGCACCGTCCTGGTCGCGGGCCTCGACGACGCCGTCGGTGTAGAGCAGGACGCAGTCGCCCGGCTCCAGTGTCGCTTCGTGCACCTGCCACCCCGCCGAGCGGAACGGCCCGGCCAAGCCGATCGGCGGCTGCGGGGGGCTGTCCAGCGCCCCGGCGATCACCCGCTCGGCACGGATCAGCAGCGGCGCGGGGTGGCCGCAATTGACCCAGCGCAGCACTCCGCTTTCGACGTCGAACCGGCACAGCACTCCGGTGCAGAACTGGTCGGGCCGCCACCGCGTGATCGCCTCGTCGACAGCTCCGACAACGTCGGCGAGATCACCGCCGCTGCGGCGGGCGTTCCTTGCCGCTGCCATCGCCACCGACGAGGTCAGGCCCGCGATCAGGTCGTGGCCCATGGCGTCGAGAATCATGGTGTGCAGCACGTTCTTGAGCACCGAGTGGTCGAATGCGTCTCCGGCGATGTCGTACGCGGGTTCGAGGACTGCGGTCGAAACGCACCTGACGGTGCCGATGGTCCGCGGCGGCAGGAAGGCCCGGAGCATCTCGGTGGGCAACTGCATCGGTGCCACCCGCGTGCGGGAGGCAAGCCAATCGCTGTAGGCGCGTTTGGACGTGATCAGCATGGCCAGCAGGTGGGCCAGCATCCGGCTGCGACGTATCCGGACTCCGTCGAGGACGGCGGTCCGCACCGCCAGGACGCCCAGCCGTTCCGCACCGTCGAGCAGCGGCATCCAGGCGACCACGCCGTCACCGGACTCGGCCACCCGCGGCGAGACCGTGCGGTACGCCCAGCCGGCCAGCGAGCCGTCCACCGGAAGGGGCTGCGCGGCCTCGTCCAGCGGGATGAGCAGTTGTTGTTGCAGGTCGACGAGGTAGATCGCCGCGGCGTCGAGGCCGAGGGCCGAGGCGCACCGGTTCGCCAGGGGCGGCAGGTCGACGGGCCGGTCGGTCTGCGCTTCGCTGATCAGTTGTTCCAGTCGGCTCTCGTCGACGGCGGGGCCGGGACCGGGCGGCGGGTGCGGTGGATCCGTCACGGGGATCACCCCCTCCGTGCCCAGTCTCACACCGATCCCGGCTTCCCTCGCGTCACGTGGGCAGCACGTCGGGGGCCGCTGTCGAGGGCAGCCTCGCCGGATCCGCTGACAGCTCGGCTGCCCGGCTGCCCGGCTACTCGGTTACTCGGTTACTCGGCGGCGAAGTCGTAGGCGACGGTCACCGGGGCGTGGTCGCTCCAGCGTTCGGCGTAGGTGGCGGCGCGTTCGACCACGGCGGTGGCGGCGGTCTTGGCGAGGCCCGGGGTGGCGGCGTGGTAGTCGATGCGCCAGCCGGTGTCGGTGTCGAAGGCCTTCCCGCGGTAGGACCACCACGAGTAGGGGCCGGCAACACCGGGGTGCAGGGAGCGGACCACGTCGATGTAGCCGACGGACCCGAATACGCCGTCGAGCCAGGCGCGCTCTTCGGGCAGGAACCCGCTCTTCTTGAGGTTGCCCTTCCAGTTCTTGATGTCGGCTTCGGTGTGTCCGATGTTCCAGTCGCCGCACACCACGACCTCGCGGCCGTCCGCGGCGGCCTTCTCGCGCAGCACGACCAGGTGCGCGCCCAGCTCGGCCATGAACCGGTTCTTCTCGTCCTGCTTCGGCGTCTCGGCTTCGCCGGCCGGCAGGTAGAGGCTGACGACGGTGACGCGGGGCAGGTCGATCTCGATCCAGCGCCCGGCGCCGTCGAACTCGGCGGAGCCGAAGCCGACGCGGTGCGCGGACGGCTGGATGCGCGAGTACACCGCGACTCCGGCGCGGCCCTTGGCGGCGGCCGGGGCGTATACCGTGTGCCAGCCTTCGGGCTCGCGTACCTCGTCGGCGAGCTGGTGCGGCTCGGCGCGGACTTCCTGGAGGCAGACGACGTCGGCGGAGGTGCCCGCCAGCCACGCGGTGAAGCCCTTGCCGGAGGCCGCGCGCAGGCCGTTGACGTTGATCGAGGTCACGGTGAACATCCCGGCAGGGTAACCCAAACGGGGGCGAACCCGGTCCGCGCCCGGGGTGCTGCCTGGGCGCGTCGCGACGACCGGGTTCGCCCGCGGCGAGCGCGGGTGCTAGCGGTACTCGGGGTTCTCGAAGTCGAACCTGGTGCCGGCGTCCCAGGCGGTGCGCTGGTTGCCGTAGGCGGGGAGGCCTCCGGCGTCCTTGAGTAGGCGGGCGAGGTGCAGCATGTTCCATGTCATGAAGGTGGTGTTGCGGTTCGTGAAGTCGTTCTCGGGACCGCCGGATCCCGGGTCGAGGTAGGACGGGCCGGGCCCGGCTTCGCCGATCCAGCCGGCGTCGGACTGGGGCGGGATCGTGTAGCCGATGTGCTGAAGGCTGTAGAGGACGTTGCTGGCGCAGTGCTTGATGCCGTCCTCGTTGCCGGTGATGAGGCAGCCGCCGACGCGCCCGTAGTAGGCGTACTGCCCGGCGTCGTTCAGCTCGCTCGAGCACGAGTAGAGGCGTTCGATGACGCGTTTCGTGACCGAGCTGTTGTCCCCGAGCCAGATCGGGCCGGCGAGGACGAGGATGTCGGCGGCCATGACGCGCTCGTACAGGCCGGGCCACGCGTCGCTCGCCCAGCCGTGCTCGGTCATGTCCGGGTAGACGCCGGTGGCGATGTCGTGGTCGACGGCGCGGAACTCGTCGACGGTTACGCCGTGCTTGCGCATGATGTGCCGGCTGATCGCGACGAGCCCCTCGGTGTTGCTCCGTTCGGGTGAACGTTTCAGGGTGCAGTTGATGTACAGCGCGGTGAGGTCGTCGTAGCGGGCGGGCGGCGCGGTGGTCACGGTGGCTCCGGGGTGGGTCGGCGGTGGTTCCGCGGACGGATACCCCGGAGTGCGGCCGGTCAGCCGCGTTTGCGGGCCACGCGCCGCTCGTCCCACACGGGCTGGTCGGATTCGCGGACGTGCCCGTCGCTGCCGAAGACGAGGAACCGGTCGAATGCCTTGGCGAACCACCGGTCGTGGGTCACCGCCAGCACGGTGCCGTCGAATACGTCGAGTGCCTGCTGGAGGGCTTCCGCGGAGACCAGGTCGAGGTTGTCGGTGGGCTCGTCGAGCAGCAGCAGGTTCGCGCCGGACAGTTCCAGGAGGAGGATCTGGAAGCGTGCCTGTTGGCCGCCGGACAGGGTGTCGAAGGTCTGCTCGGCGGCGTAGGCCAGTTCGTAGCGGTCGAGCACGCGCGCCGCCGCTTCCCGTCCGAGTCCGGAGCGGTGGGCGTCGCCCCGGTGCAGGATGTCGGCGAGGGTCTTGCCGTCGAATTCGGGATGCTCGTGTGTCTGCGCGAACCAGCCGGGTCGGACGCGGGCACCCAGCCGGGCGTTGCCGGTGTGGGCGACGGCTGCGACGGCGGTGGCGTCGACGGGGCGGTGTTCGACGTCGGGGTCGCTGCCGCCCGCCGCGAGGAGCCGTAGGAAGTGCGATTTGCCGGAGCCGTTGGAACCGAGCACGGCGACCCGGTCGCCGTACCAGACCTCGAGGTCGAACGGCTGCATCAGTCCGGTGAGTTCGACGGATTCGGCGATGACGGCGCGCTTGCCGGTGCGGCTGCCGCGCAGGCGTACCTTGACGTTCTGCTCACGGGGGATGTTCTGCGGCGGTCCGGCGTCCTCGAATTTGCGCAGCCGGGTCTGGGCGGCTTGGTAGCGGGATGCCAGGCCGTCGTTGTAGGCGGCTTTGTTCTTGTACATCTGCACGAGTGCCTTGAGCTTGGCGTGCTCTTCGTCCCAGCGCCGCCGCAGCTCGTCGAACCGGGCGAACCGGGCTTCGCGTGCCTCGTGGTAGGTCGCGAAGGAGCCGCCGTGCACCCAGGCGGTGTTGCCGGCGGCGCCGAGTTCGATGGTGACGATGCGGTCGGCGGCGTTGGCGAGCAGTTCGCGGTCGTGCGAGACGAGCAGGACGGCTTTGGAGGTGTCGCGGAGCGCGCCTTCGAGCCACTGCTTGCCGGGGACGTCGAGGTAGTTGTCGGGCTCGTCGAGGAGCAGGACGGGGTCGGGTCCGCGCAGCAGTGCTTCGAGGGCGAGGCGTTTCTGTTCGCCGCCGGAGAGGGTGGTGATGCGGCGCCATTTCGCGACGTCGTAGCCGATGCCGAGGGCGGCGGTGCAGCACTGGTCCCAGATCGGTTCCAGTTCGTAGCCGCCCGCGTCGGCGAACTCGGCGAGGGCTCCGGCGTAGGCCATCTGGGTGGGTTCGTCGTCGGTTTCCATGAGCGCCAGCTCGGCGGCGTCGACGGCGTGGACGGCGTCCCGGATCCGCGGCGGCGCGAGGGACACGAGCAGGTCGCGCACCGTCGATTCGTCCCGGATCCGGCCGATGAACTGCGGCATCACGCCGAGACCGCCGCTGCGTGTGACGGCGCCCGCGTCGGGTTTGATCTCCCCGGTGACGATCCGCAGGAGGGTCGTCTTCCCGGCTCCGTTGGCGCCGACGAGTGCCGTGGTGTTCCCGTCCCCGACGCGGAAGCCGACCTCGTCGAGCAGGACCCGTCCGTCGGGCAGCGAGTAGCTCACCGTGTTGATGTCGAGATGCCCCACGGCGCGCGTACTCCGAATCCGGGTGGTGTGGATGTATCCGGACTTCTTATCGCGCGCGGGGGCGGGACGCCAGCGGATATCGCCGGAGCGGTGTGCGGCGGGGCCGGCGGGGAGCGCCGGGAGGGGGTGGCGTGTGCGGTGCGGGCGTGCGGGCCGGTCGGTGGCCGGCCCGCCCCGCACGGTGGTCGGGCGATACGCGCATGCGTCCGGGCTAGGGTGCTGGGATGACCCGGACGACGGTGACCACCAGGACGCCTTCGGCTATGTAGTAGACGGCCAGGCAGTCGGCGACGAGCGCTTCGCGGTAGTCGTGTTCCTTTATGGCACGGGAGTTGGCACCGTACGGGTCGTCGGCGAGGTCGGTCATGCCGCGGTCGAAGTGGCGGCGGCGGTCGGCGGGGAGAACGGCGAGAGCGGAGCGGGCTTCGTTGGAGAACTCGATCCGGAAGCGGCTCATGGGGCCGCCGAGGCGTCGCCGTCCACATCGAGGTAGGTCACTCCGGCGAACTCCCCCGCTTTGATACGCGCGACGATCTCGTCGTCTTCCTCCCGGGCTTCGGGCGGGTAGCTCCAGCGGAACGCGATGAGCGGCACGTCCATGATGGGTGCGGCGCCGATCTCCCGGTCGAATTCGGCACGTTGCTCTGCGGGGAGGGAAGCCCGGATATCGTCGATGGTGCCGGGGAATTCGACCCGTCTGCCGCGCACGGTGGTGCGCAGGGCGTGCTCCATGGAGCGGCTCCTTTCAGCGGAGCTTTCACGCTACCCCGAGAGGGCAACCGCCTGGGGCGGAACCCCAAATCCGGTCAACCATCGCAAGAAACCCGACAAGGTCGGGCAGAGGCGGGCCGTGCTTCGGTCCGCGGCCGCGCGGGTCTCCACCGGTCTCAGCCGGTTGCGGGCGGCGGCGCGTCGGGTTCGTGTCCGTGCAGGGCGGCGGTGACCTCGTCGGCGGCGGCGCGGACGCGTTCGCCGAGGGCCCTGACGTCGCGGCCGGTGAGCGGGTCGGGGTGGTCGATGAGGCACAGGGCGACGGCGACCTGGCCGTCCGGGTCGAAGACGGGGGCGTTGACGGACGAGACCCGGTACACCGTGTCGGGTTCGACGGTGGCGGGCAGTGCGTCGGAGGGGTCGAAGGTGCTGCCGATGTCGGCGATGGCGCGGCGGAGGGCGGCCGCGTGGCCGGTGGAGTCCCAGTCTCCGGTGCCGAGTTCGATTTCCAGGTCGGCGACGAGGCTGTCGAGGCGGTCGCGCATGCGGCTCTCGGTTTCCACGACCCAGCCGCGGGCGCGGATGCCGGCGAGCGCGGGTTCGAGGGCGGTGCGGGCGGCGGAGACGGCCGGCGAGTCGGCGCCGGGGGTGGTCGGCTCGGTATCGAGCCGGGCGAGCCAGGTGTCGACGGCGTGCGGCCCGCCCCACGCCACGGTGACGGAGCCGAGTGGGGGGCGGGGGCGGACGCGGTCGCCGAGCCGCATGCCGAGGGTGGTGCCCGTACCGCGGGTGCGGACGAGTTCGCCGACGCGCAGGTCGTCCTCGCCGGCCGCGTCGCCGCCGGGGACGAGCGCGAGGACGCCGAGTCCGGTGTCGGCGGCGAGGCGCCGCATGACCGGGCGCGCGAGGTCGAGGGCGGGGTCGCCTTCGGCGGCGGCGCGGCCCGCGGCGACCAGGGCGGGGCCGAGGCGGTAGGTGCGGCGGACGGGGTGGCGCAGCAGCCAGCCCGCGCGGGTGAGGGTGGTGAGCATGGGGTGCACGGTCGCCTTGCCGACGCCCAGTCCGCGGGCGATCTCGGCCAGGCTGAAGTCGTCGGCGGGGCGGGCTGCGAGCAGGTCGACCAGGGCGATGAGGCGGTCGGTCTGCGGGGAGGGTCGGCTCATGGTGGGCGGCAGCGTAGCGCATCTGCCCCATCTGTTCGCATAGTGCGACTCTTGATTCGCGTATCGCGTCCTGTCAAGGTGACGGCACGTCGGAGCACGATCGGTCCGGCGGGTGTTCGCACAACGTCGCCCGGTGGGGTGACAGAACGTCAGGAGGCCGCGTGTCGGCGTACGAAATTGCCGGGCAGGTCGCCGCGGGTGAGCGGTGGCCGCTGAAGTTCGGGGTCTTCCTCGCCCCCTTCCACAAGGCCGGCCGCAACCCCACGCTGATGCTGGAGCAGGACCTGCGGCTGCTCGAGCACCTGGACGGGCTCGGCTACGACGAGGCGTGGGTCGGCGAGCACCACTCGGGCGGGTGGGAGATCGTCGCCTCTCCGGAGCTGTTCATCGCGTCGGCGGCGGCACGCACCAAGCACCTGCGGCTGGGCACGGGCGTGGTGTCGCTGCCGTACCACCACCCGCTGCACGTGGCGGACCGCATGGTGCTTCTGGACCACCTGACGCGCGGCCGCGTGATGCTGGGTGTGGGCCCGGGCCAGTTGGCGTCGGACGCGCACATGCTGGGCATCGACACGGCGCGGCAGCGGGAAATGATGGAGGAGTCGCTGGAGGCGATCGACGCGCTGCTGGCGGGTCGCGAGCCGGTGACCCGGAAGACGGACTGGTTCACGCTGCAGGACGCGCAGTTGCAGCTGCGGCCGTTCCAGGACCCGTCGTTCGAGATCGCGGTGGCGGCGACGTTCTCGCCGGCCGGGCCGCGCACCGCGGGCCGGTTCGGGGCGGGTCTGCTGTCGATCGCGGCGAGCCAGGAGGGCGGTTTCGACGCGCTGGGGTCGCACTGGGGTGTCGCGAACGAGGTGGCGGCGCAGTACGGCCAGTCGATGGACCGGCGCAAGTGGCGGCTGATGGGCATGATGCACATCGCCGAGACGGAGGAGCAGGCGCGCCGCGAGGTGGCGTACGGGCTGCGGGACATCCAGGACTACCAGGCGAAGGTGCTGCCGATCCCCTACGACGCTTCGGCGACGTTGGATCAGCGGATCGACCACGGCAACGCGTCGGGTTCGTTCATCTGCGGGACGCCGGAGATGGCGGTGGCGCAGATCGAGCGGCTGTGGCAGAAGTCCGGCGGCTTCGGCACGTACCTGTTCATGGGTGCGGACTTCGCGGATCCGGAGGCGACGAAGCGGTCGTACGAGTTGATCGCCCGTGAGGTGATTCCGCACTTCACCGGTCAGTCGGCGGGTCCGCTCGGTTCGCAGGACTGGCAGGTCGGTTTGTCGGAGCGGTGGCGCGACCAGACGGCGCAGGCGCTCGGCAAGGCGGTCAAGGACTATGCGGCGGACAAGGCCGCGGCGTCGCTCGGTTCGGGCACGGACGGAGCGTCGGCGTGACCGGGGGCCGGGTGGCGGGCAAGGTCGCGCTGGTCACCGGCGCGGGTGCCGGGATCGGGCGTGCGGTGGCGCAGCGGCTGGTTGCCGAAGGCGCGCGGGTGGTGCTCGGCGACATCGACGAGAAGGCGTTGGACGCCGTGCTCGACGAGCTGGGTCCGGAGGCCGCGGCGGGCCGGCGTTGCGATGTGACCGACGAGGCGGACGTCGAGGCGCTGGTGGCGTTGGCCGTCGAGCGTTTCGGCGGGCTGGACATCGCGGTGGCGAATGCGGGCGGCGGTGGGTCGTCGGAGTTGGTCGCGCACGATTATGCGCAGTGGCGGCGGATCGTCGACCTGTGTCTGAACGGCGTGTTCCTGACGGTGAAGCATGCCGGCCGGGTGATGACGGAGCGCGGCGGCGGGTCGATCGTGAACATGGCGAGCCTGAATGCGGTGCAGGCGGGCCGCGGGATGGGCGCGTACTGCTCGGCGAAGGCCGGTGTGGTGGCGTTGACCGAGGTGGCGGCGCTGGAGATGGGCCGGCACGGGGTGCGGGTCAATGCGGTGGCGCCGGGTCTGGTGCGTACGCAGGCGACCGGTCCGATGTGGCAACTCCCGGGCGTGGTCGAGGAGTACGTGGAGAACGCGCCGCTGGGCCGGTTCGCGGAGCCGGAGGAGATCGCGAGCGTGGTGCTGTTCCTGGCGTCCGACGAGGCCGGGTTCGTGTCGGGGAGTCTGTACGGCGTGGACGGCGGTGCCCGGACGGGCCGCTACCCGGATTTGATCGGCGCGTTCGAGCGCATGGGACGGGAGTGACGAGCATGCGTGCTGCGGTGTTGCACGAGGCGCGGGATCTGCGGATCGAGGATGTTCCGGAGCCGTCGCCGGGTCCCGGCGAGGTGCTGGTGCGGCCCCGGTTCGCCGGGCTGTGCGGTTCGGACCTGCATTTCTGGGAGGGCGGGCTGCGGGGGGTGGTGCAGGATCCGCTGATCCTGGGCCACGAGTTCTCCGCGGAGGTCGTCGAGGTCGGTCCGGGTGTGGACGATCCGGCGATCCGGCCGGGCGCGTTGGCGTCGGTCGAGCCGATGTGGACGTGCGGGCAGTGCGCGCCGTGTCGTCGGGGGACGTACAACTTCTGCCGGAACATGGTGTGGCATGGCTTGTCGCCGAAGGGCGGCGGGATGTCCGCGCTGACGGTGGTGCGGGCGTCGATGGTGCATGTGCTGCCGGAGTCGTTGACGGCGGTGCAGGGTGCGCTGGTCGAGCCGATTTCGGTGGCGCATCACGCGGTGTCGAAGGCGCGGGTTCCGGTGGGCGGCAGCGCGCTGGTGCTGGGCGCGGGGCCGATCGGTATCGCGGTGTTCCTGGATCTGCGGGCGCGCGGTGTGGAGCGGATCGTGGTGTCGGAGCCGTCGCCGGACCGGCGGGCGGCGATCGCACATCTGGCGACGCTCACGGGCGGCGGCGCGGACCTGGTGCTCGACCCGGCGGCGGTGGACGTGCCGGCGGCGGTGCGGGAGCTGACGGGCGGCGAGGGCGTGGACGCGTCGATCGACGCGGCGGGCGTCGAGCCGGCGTTCCATGCGGCGATCGCGGCGACCCGGCCGGGCGGTCGTGCGGTGACGGTCGCCGTGTACATGAAGCCGGTGACGTTCCATCCGATGGCGGCATTTCTGGGCGGGGTCGACATCGTCGCAAGTTGCGCGTATTGCAACGACTTTCCTGCGGTCATCGACGGGTTGGTGAACGGTTCTTACCCGCTCGACGGTTGGGTCCGACCGATCCCGTTGGAGGGTGTCGCGGCGGGTTTCGCGGCGTTGGAGCGGGGCACAGAACTCAAGCTGCTGGTCGACGTCCAGGGCCCCTGACACCCCGGACGCCGCGGCCCCGAGCGGCGACGCGCGCCGACGGCCGGGATCACTCCCCCGTGCCCGGTCGTCGGCCCCGCTTTCTGCGGTATCGCCCGTCCGAGACGGCGCCCCTTGGGTGCCGTCTCGGACGCTTTCCGGTGGTGTTCCGGGTGCTCGGCGGGGCGGCGGCGGATTGATCGGATCATCCGGATATCGTGACCGCATGTCCGCTCAGAACCCCGCCGTCACCGCCCGCGTCGCACTTGTCACGTGCGCCGAGCTGCCCCACCTGGACGAGGACGAGTCGGTCCCCATCGCCCCGCTCGCCGCCCGCGGCATCGCGGCCGAGCCTGCGGTGTGGAACGACCGGTCGGTGGACTGGGACGTGTACGACCTGGCGATCATTCGGTCGACGTGGGACTACACCGACCACCACGCGGAGTTCGTGGCGTGGGCGGAGACCGTGCCGCGGCTGGCGAACCCGGCCGACGTGGTGCGGTGGAACAGCGACAAGACGTACCTGCGGGACCTGGCCGCGGCCGGCGTCCCGGTCGTGCCGACGATCTGGATCGAACCCGACAGCACCCTCACCCTGCCCAACGATGGCCGCTACGTCGTCAAGCCGGCGATAAGCGCGGGCTCGCGCAACACCGGGTTGTACGACATGGCGGACGCCTCCCAGCGCGCCCTTGCCGCGGGCCTGGCGACGCAGCTCCTCGCCGAAGGTCGCACGGTGATGGTGCAGCCGTACCTCGAGGCTGTGGACACAGCGGGCGAAACTGCGGTGCTGTTCGTCGGCGGCCACTACAGCCACGCCATCCGCAAGGGCGCGCTCCTGGACGGCCCGGCCGACGAGGTCGGCCTGTACAAGGTCGAGGACATCCGCCCGCGCACCGCCTCCGACAGCGAACTCCACGCCGCCCAGCTGGCGTTGGCCGCTGTCCCCGGCGGCGCAGAGCGGCTCTTGTACGCCCGCGTGGACCTGATTCCGGGCCCGGACGGCCACCCGGTGCTGCTGGAACTTGAACTGACGGAGCCGTCGCTGTTCCTGCGCTATGACGAGGGTGCGGCGGAGCGGTTCGCGGATGCTGTGGCGGCGTATCTGAAGCGGTAGGGCAGGGCGGCCGACGCGGATATTCCGTGGTTTCGGCGGCTGCGGGCAGCGACGATCGCGGAGTGCATATCTTCCTGGAGACCGAGCGGCTCGTGCTTCGCGCTTTCACCGATGCGGACGTGGAGCATCTCGTCGAACTGGACGGCGACGCCGACGTCATGCGCTTCATCAGCGGTGGCCGACCGACGAGCCGCGAGGTGATCCGGGCACGGACCTTGCCCAGGCTCCTGCACGTCCACCCGTGCACCGGGAATCCCGGCTACTGGGCCGCGCAGGACAAGACCATGGGGGTCTTCCTCGGCTGGTTCGAATTCCGTCCCTTGGACGAGCACAGCCCCGCCGTGGTCGAACTCGGCTACCGGCTGAACAAGGCCGCCTGGGGCCGCGGATATGCCACGGAGGGATCCCGCGCCCTGATCCGCAAGGGCTTCACCGATCTCGGGGTGGAACGCGTGACGGCGAACACGATGGCGGTGAACGCGGGCTCGCGGCGTGTCATGGAGAAGGCTGGCCTGTCGTTCCTCCGGACTTTCACCGGCGACTGGCCCGAGGCAATCCCCGGATCCGAGCACGGCGAAGTGGAGTACGAACTGACCCGGGCGGCGTGGCGGGGGCTCCGCTAGGCGCCGGCCTGCGCGCCGAAGCCGGACGCGCCCTCCACCGGCCGAGTGCCGCGCTCGCGGGGCGGCCGTCGGGCAGCCCGGGATCGGCCAGTTCGGCGGCGCGGCCCTGCGGCGGAGCGAGGGCCCACCGGTTGTCCACAGCCGGACGGTTCAGTCGCTGTCGGGTTCGTCGTCCGGTGGCAGCATCCGGTACATGACCAGCACCGCGCTTCCCAGCGCCACCACGCCCAACCCGAGCGACGCGATCTGCTCGGCCGTCTCCACGTCACCCCACCGGCCCAGGGCCGCGAACACCACTGCGGCGACCAGGCACAGCCCGGCAGCGATCCCGAGGCGGACGTTACGCGGCATCTCAGGCCTGCTCCGCAGCCGCGTCGGCGGCCGACTCGGGTGCGGCCGGCTCGTGCGGCGCGGGCTCGGCCGGCTGCGGTTCCTGCGGCGCGTTCTGGGCCGGCTCGGTCGCCATCGCCGTGCGGAGTTCCTGCGCGATCTCGTCCAGCGCCGCACCGCAATGGCGTTCCACCGGCGCGAAGCTCGCGAACCCGTGGAACAGCCGGTCGAAGCGCCGTGCTTTCACGTCGACGCCGGACTCGCGGAGGCGTTCGGCGTACGCCTCGCCTTCGTCGCGCAGCGGGTCGAACCCTCCCGTCGCGATGTACGTCGGCGGAAGCCCGGCGACGTCCGGGTCCCGCATTACCGAAAGCCGCGGGTCGTCGGCATGCGGCAGCAGCGACGCGATGAGGCCTTCGGGACCGGTCCACGTGTCGGTGTCGATGACGAAGCCCTTCCCGTACGCCGCGCGCGAGGGGTAGTCCCCCAGAACGTCGGTTGCCGGGTAGATCAGCAGCGTCCACGCCGGTCGCGCGGTACCGGTGCGCAGGGAGGCGTGGGCGACGGCCGCGGCCAGGTTGCCGCCGGCGCTGTCCCCGCCGACGGCGATGCGCCCCGGGGCCGCGCCGAACCGCGACGGATCCGCACACACGTGCCGGAAGACCGCCGCGGCATCGTCGAACTGGGCCGGGAACGCGTGCTCGGGCGCCAGCCGGTACTCGGCCGACAGCACCCGCACGCCCGACCGCGCGGCCAGGAATCGGCACACCGGCTCGTGGCTGTCGATGCCGCCGAGCACCCATCCGCCGCCGTGGAAGAACACCAGCAGCGGTCCGGACGCCGGCGCCGCGGCCGGCTCGTACAGGCGGGCCCGCAGCGGTCCGGCCGCGCCGGGAACCGTGTAGTCGGAGATCCGCAGGTCGCGTCCCTCGCGCCCGGCAAGGATCGGTCCGCCGCGTCCGCTGTCGGTCCGGAGCCGCTCCAGCTGCGCGAGCCCGGTCGGCATCTGGTTGCGGATCAGCCGCATGACCGCGCGGCTCGACGCCGGAATTTCGTGTCGGCCGTCGGCCGACCGGATCGGCGGTCCGGCGAGCGGACGCAGCAGGGGCCCGGGAAGTGCAAAGACCCCACGCAGAAACGCCGACGCAACTCGCGCGCCGCGATCACCGAGCCGAGGTGCGGCCACGACAGCCTCCGCAAGACAGGCCTGACACAGCGTCAGAGCAAGTGGAGGGAACGCTATCGGACCGCATACGCCAGGGTCACGGCCGCGGTGACCCGGTCGGCTGCTCGGTTTGCCGCCGGTGTGGCGAAGCGCGCGGCGGCGCTCTGGATGCGCGCCCGCGCAGCGATGACGGCTTCCGGCCGATGGACCCTTCTCGTCCCGCACCGCCGAGCCCCGCAGACACCGCGGGGAGATCACCCGCCGACGGGGTCGCGTGCTGCGGCGGCGAACGGCACCGCAGCCGGGCGCGCGGGGAGGTGCAGTCGACGGTGAGTCGCTGGACCTCGAGGGCCGCCCACGGCAGCGTGGCGCGGTGAGTGACGTGCGCCCGTTTGCTTTGCAGTGGTCGGACGTCGACCCCGGCCGCCATCCGTTCACGCTGGACTGGAACGCGGCCGTCGAGCTGGCGAAGCTGGTCGCACCGTTGCTGCCCGCCGCCGAGGTCGCGGCGGAGTCCCGCGGCAGGTCCCTGGACGCCGTGACCCGGCTCCTGGTGGAGCGCTGCGGACGGTGGGCCTGCGGGTGGAATTGGTCGGTCGGTGAGGGCGACCTCGACGGCGGAGTCGTCGAGGCGTGGTGCTGTGCCTCCGATTCGGTGACGACGGCGGACGCGACAGCGCCGCGGGTGGTCGAGGCCTTGCAGGAATGGCGGCGCTGGCTCGAGGAATTGGCGGAACGCTTCGCGACCTTGGGACCCCCGGCGGACATGCCGGAATCCGCGGTGGACCCCTGGTGCTGGGAGCGTGCCTGCACTCGTCTGGTGACCGTCGTCGCCGACCGGACACGCGCCCAGAGCGGCTGGCACCGGCACTGCATGCAGGTGCTCGCCTGGTTCCTGGCCGATCACGGCATGAACGAGGAACGCGCGAAGCGGATCGTGGCCGATGCCGTCGGGGGCCTGTTCGACAGCGGGACCGCGCCCGATGCCGTGCTCGTCGACGAGGTGAGCGCGCGCTTTGCCGCGGCTGCGGACGGAAGCGCGTGAGCCCGGGGCTCGGGCGCGTTGAGCGTTGCGGGCGACCCGGTGGGGCTGACAACGTCGACGGCCCGGTCGACCCGCCCGGACTGCTCGGCATCCCGATCGATGCAGCGCGCTTGTCCGGGCACTGCCAGTCCTGGGATCAGCAGGCCCAGGATGGGATCCCGCCGGGCGTCGATACTGCTGGACGTGGAACAACGCACCGATCTCGGAGAATTTCTGCGCGGCAGGCGGGCGGCTTTGCAGCCGGGCGATGTCGGCTTGTCCGGCGCGGGCCCCCGGCGGGTTCCGGGACTGCGCCGGGAGGAGCTGGCGGCGCTGGCCGGGATCAGTGCCGGGTACTACGCGAGCCTGGAACAAGGCCGCCACGCTCGGGTTTCCACGGAGATCCTCGACGATCTCGCGCAAGCACTGAAGCTCGACCGGCGGGAGCGGGCGATGCTGCGTGATCTCGCCGACGCCGCGGGCGGCGCGATGGTGGTGGAGCGCGGTGGTGGGGCCGGGACTGCCGGTGCGGCGCCGACGCGTTCGCCGCGCGGGCGTAGGCTGCGGGCGCCCCGGGAGCCGGTGCGGCCGGGGCTGAGGCGGCTTGTGGACTCCCTTGACGGGTCGCCCGCGGTGTTGCTGGGCCGGCATGGGGATGTGCTGGCGTGGAATCCGCTCGCAGCCGCGCTGTTTTCCCGTCTGGGGCGGGTGGCTGCGGAGCGGCGGAACGCGGCGCTGCTGATGTTCCGCGACGACGAGGTGCGGGCGTTGTTCGGGGCGCATTGGGAGTGTGCCGCGCGAACCGTGCTAGCTGCGTTCCGGGCCTGTGCCCTTGGGGATCCCGAGGATCCGCGCCTGGCGTCGATTGTCGGGGAACTCTCGCTCAACAGCACCGAGTTCCGTACTTGGTGGGCGGAGCCGTCGGTGCGGGCGGCGGCGTTCGGGGCACACACGTACCACCATCCGGTGGTCGGCGAACTGACCTTGGCCTACGAGGCGTTCAGCCCGACGCAAGACCGGGGTCTGCTCCTGGTCGTGCTCACCGCCGAGGCGGGAACGCCGTCGGCCGACGCACTCCAATTGCTCGGTATCGTCGGCGCCAGGCGCACCGAGGACAGCGTTTGCCCGCAGCCGTTCGACGGCCCCTGAATTCACTCATCACATCGGCGCGCCCCCGCCCCGCATTTCGGTACAGACGAGTCGCTAGTACACGCAAGCAGATTCGGGTACAAGTCGACCGTGAGCCAGGACAGCGCCAGGGATCCGCATGCTCCGCAGGACGCGACCGCGGGGACATCCTCCAACCGAAGCGGCAGAACCTCCGCGGCTGATGGGGAGGCCGGTTGCGGCGGGGAGCCAGGGGATGGGGAGGCGACCGACGACGCCTCTCCGTGCGGGGGCGTCGCCGGGGACGAGGCCGGCGGCGGAGCCGGGGTCTCCCCCGGCGGCGCGGCCCGTCATCGGCGCCGCCTCGTCGCCGCGCTGCGCCGCGACGGCCTGATCCGCTCGGCCGCGGTGGCCGCGGCGTTCGACGCGGTGCCCCGGGAGCTGTTCGCGCCGCCGGGCACGCCGGTGGATGCCGCGTATGCCGACCGCGTCGCCGTACTTGCCGCGGACGCGGCCGGAGTGCCGACGAGCACACTCAGCCAACCGTCGATCGTCGCCATCATGCTCGAGCAACTCGACGTGCGCCCCGGCCACCGTGTCCTGGAGATCGGCACGGGCAGCGGATACAACACGGCGCTGCTCGCCGAACTCGCCGGTGCGCGGGGCCGTGTCACGTCCGTCGAACTCGATGCGGGGTTGGTGGCGTCCGCGGCGGCGCGGCTCGCCGAGCTGGGGCCGGGCGGTGGTACGCCGATGGATCTGCGGCACGGGGATGGCTGGCGCGGCTCGGCGGACGGCGCCCCCTACGACCGGATCCACGCCACCGTCGGTGTCGACGACATCGCGCCCACGTGGCGGACCCAGTTGGCGGACGGAGGGTTGCTCGTCGCCCCGCTGTGGCTGCGGCCGGGTCTGGAGCTGTCGGTGGCGCTGCGCCGCGACGGCTCGGTCCTGCGCAGCGTGTCCGTCGCGCGCTGCGGGTTCCTCCAGTTGCGTGGCCCGCACGCGGCCGGGCCGCATGCGCGACCGTTGAGTGCCGGGGCGATCGGCCTGTGGGTGGTCGGCGAGGCGTTGTCGGGGGCGGACACCGAGACGATCGGTCTCCTGGCCGGCCGGAAGGGGACGGCCGCGGGGCCCGTCCCGGATTTGACGGACCGCCGCTGGTGGGCGCTCGCGCTGTCCGAGCCGCGCACGGTCCTGTTCACGGACGCACACGGCGCGCCCGCCGCGTGGGGTGCGTATGACGCCGAACAGGCCGGTTTGGCCATCGCCATCGACGGATGGTTGACGTCCTACGGGGACCCGGGCGTCGCGGACGACGTCATGTCGCGGCTCGCCGACTGTCCCGACGTCGACCCGACCGAGATGGAGATCTCCGCCTATCCCACGGGCAGCCCGCTCCCCCGTCGGCCGTCGCGTGGGGCGACGTGGCGGATCATCCGGCGGGATCACACGTATCGGATCCACTGGAACCCCGACCGGGGTTCGGGGCGGGAGCGGTAACAGAACGCTCATCCTCGCTGGGGTGTTCTGCAGTTTCCGTATTGGTGGGGCGCGTTGGGCCTCTGGAGCTCCGGGCCCGAGCATCGGGTCACGCGGAATGCCGAAGCCTTCCGCGCCGACCTTGGCGAGGCCTTGTCCCACGGCAAGCCGGTCGCCATCGCCAAGTACGGCACGTGTGTCTACCGAGTCGCCGGCGATCTAAACGGCATGGCCTGGCAGTTGCCGCGAGGAGCGATCCCGACGAGGACGAGCAAGTGCGTCACCCAGACGAACTGTTCGACACCTTCGAGGAAGGACGTGGATACCGCACTGTGGTTCTCCTTCGCCGACTACGACAAGCTCGGCGACCGCGACACCGCCTCCCACGGCGTCGTCGCATGCTGGACGGGACCTGCCGGGAACGGAGAGGTCTTCGGATGGCGTCCCGCTGAGTGGTGTAGCTGATGTTGGCGGGGATGCGCGCCGGTCGTGTGCCGGTGTGTGCGCCGTCTGCCGGTGGACGCGCCCTTGAAAACGGGGCGGGCCACCGTGCAACTCTCC